>NZ_JAXWCK010000026.1:0-123332 GCF_037349415.1 Anthropogastromicrobium sp. | reverse complement strand
CCCATAAGGGAGAGAGCGGAGCATACACGACTCATATTTACCTATATGATAAAGCAGGAAAATTAGCACCATTAAAGGGTGTAAATGTAACAGTGCCATCAGCAGCCGTAACACCGCCGACACCGTCATCAAGCCTTTCAATTGGTGACGCTTCTATTACGGAACTTAGTGCATCGGGCTACCGAGTTACGGCAAAAATAAATGCACCGTCAGGAGTAAGCAAAGTATTGATGCCAACATGGACAAATGCAAATGGACAGGATGATCTAGTGTGGCATCAGGCAAGCGTAAGCGGTGATACAGCTACATTTTACGTGCCATCAAGTGCCCATAAGGGAGAGAGCGGAGCATACACGACTCATATTTACCTATATGATAAAGCTGGAAAATTAGCACCATTAAAGGGTGTTAATGTAACTGTTCCATCAGGTGCAAATCCTGGAGGCAGTTCAGGAAATAATAATGGCAGCGGTACAGGTGTGCTGTCGATGGCGATTCCGTATGTAACAGAATTATCATCAAATGGTTTCCGTGTTACGATTCAATTTAATGCACCTGCAGGCTATAAAAAGGTTTCAACTGCAGTGTGGACAGCAGCAAATGGACAGGATGATCTGGTATGGCATAACATGACCGTATCTGGAAACACAGCGACATGTTATGTTCCAGTAAGTGAGCATAAAAACGAGCACGGTTCATACATTGTGAATGCGTATGTATTTGAGACTGATACAAAATATGTACTTCAGGGAATGACCGTTCCAGTGCCGTAAACAAAGAAAATGGAGGAACAAATGGCAAAGAAAAGACGCAGCTGGGAAGACTATCAGAAAAAGAAAATAAAAAGAGGCCAATCAGGTGCGCCTATTGTCATACTTTTGGTGCTGCTTGTAATTGCATGTGCAGGTCTTGGTGTAGTGGCATGGGTATGCCTGCGCCCAGTGACGCTTCCACATGTGAAGCCAGATCAGGCATCATCGACGAAAGCACCTGTGGAATACGAAACATGGAAGGCAACAGAGGCGGCTGCGGATGGTGCTCTTGTACAAAGCAGTGATCCAGTCGTACAGGCTGCTAATTTAAAGGCAATGCAGTACGATTATGACGGTGCAATTGCACAGATTCAGTCAATACCTGGCTATGCAGATAATGAAACATATGTTAGCTGCATTCAAAGCTATGAGAGTTTGAAATCACAGGCTGTACAGTGGACAGATTATGATAAGATTACACATATCTTTTTCCATAGTCTTATTGTTGACAGCGAGCTTGCATTTGCAAGCTATAAGAGCAGTGATTATGATCAGGTAATGACAACCATCGAAGAATTTAAAGATATAATGCAGTCTATGTATGACAAGGGTTATGTTTTGATAAGCCTTCATAAGATTGCAAAGATGGAAACGCAGCCAGACGGTACTATGCAGATGGTGCAGCAGCCAATTTATCTTCCGAGAGGAAAAAAGCCATTTGTACTTTCCGAAGACGATGTATGCTATTATGAGTATATGACAGGAACTGGATTTGCGACAAAGCTCTGTCTTGATGAAAACGGTAAGGTTGTAAATGAGTATGTTGAGCGTGATGGAAGCGTATCATATGGTTCTTATGACGTTTTGACTGTTTTAGAGGATTTTATTGAAACACATCCTGACTTTTCTTATCAGGGTTCAAAGGGTATTCTGGCATTTACGGGATATGATGGTATTTTAGGCTATCGCACAAGTGATTTCTGGTACAATGAAAATTGTGACTATTACGTTTCTACACCTGCAAACGATAAAGAAAAGCGCGAAGATCATACGTCACCAAATGAAAATATTGAGCAGGACAAGCAGACAGCACGAGAAGTTGCACAGGCAATTCGCGATCTGGGCTGGGAGCTTGCCAGCCACAGCTGGGGTCATCTGAATATGACAAGTACAAGCTATGAACATCTTGTATGGGACACAGATATGTGGGAGCGCGAAGTAGAATCTATAATCGGAGATACAGATATTATTTTATATCCGTTAGGAGCAGATGTAGGAGACTGGAGACCATCACAGTATACATTTGAAAATGAAAAATTCAAAAAGCTCTGGGATGTAGGCTTTAGATATTTTTGCAACGTAGACAGTACTCAGTACTGGCTGCAGTATGGCTCAAATTACATGCGTCAGGGCCGCCGCAACATGGATGGTCAGATGATGTTTAAGCAGATGGTTTATCCAGAGAAGGTACTCACAAGTGATCTGTTTGACGTATATGATGTCTTTGACAGACGCAGACCGCTTCCTGTAAATGGTATCACAGTGCCAGAAGATTTTGATCTGCAGGCACTTGCCGATTCGCTTGGAATGAGTGACCGTATAATAAATTGAACTAACATGAGCGCCATCGGGGACAGGGACGCCGCGGCAATTGCTTTTTTAATGCCACCGTCCCTGTCCCCAGTGGCAGAAGGAGGAAAAAACATGTATATCATAGCAGGTCTGGGCAACCCAACCGCACAGTATAGAGGAACAAGACATAACGTTGGCTTTGAGGTTATTGATTACCTTGCTGACAAATACAATATTGATGTAACAACAAAAAAATTTAAGGGCTTAATTGGAACAGGCGCGATTGAGGGACAAAAGGTTGTTCTAGTAAAGCCTCAGACCTTCATGAATTTAAGCGGAGAGTGTATTCAGGAGGTCATGAATTACTACAAAACAGATATCTCTGATTTAATTGTAGTATATGATGATATTAACCTAGAGCCAGGACAGCTTCGCGTGCGCGGTAAAGGAAGTGCAGGCGGTCATAATGGTATGAAAAATATCATTCTGCATTGCAATTCACAGGATTTTCCAAGAGTGCGTGTCGGAATCGGAGCAAAGCCGCCAAAGATGGATTTAGCAGATTTTGTACTCAGCCATTTCCAGGGCGAAGAAAAAAAGGCAATGGAAGATGGCTACAAAGAAGCAGCAGATGCAGTATGCTCCTTAATGAACAACGGACTAGAGGCAACCATGAATCATTATAACCAGAAGAAAACAAAATAATGATAAGGAGGGTCAATTGTGGGTATTTTTGCAAATCCGCTGACGGACCTGCTGGAATATGAAGACTTTTCAAGAGATTTTTTGAAGGGAACAGATCCAGTGGGCATGACAGGCTGTATTGACTCCGAGAAGGTGCATTTTATGAGCACCTTTCTTGGAGAGAAAAAAGTGCAGCTTGTTGTGACGTACAATGAACAGCGGGCAAGGGAAATTGAAGAAGATTATAAATTATTTTGCAGTCAGGTCTATGTGATTCCACCGCGTGACCTGATCTTTTTTAGCGCAGATCTGCAGGGAAATGCCATCATTGCAGAGCGCATGAAGGCATTTGCAGCACTTTATCAAAACGAGGCGAAGGTTATCATCACGACAATAGATGCGCTCATGAGCGCGGCAGTGCCGTTTGAACAGCTGATGAGTCATGTGATAAAGCTAAAAGAAGGTGATGAGCTTGATCTTGAAAAGCTAAAGCATGACCTGACTGTGATGGGATATGAGCGTGTAGGACGTGTGGAGGAGCCAGGACAGTTTACTGTTCACGGAGGTATTGCTGATGTATATCCATTGACAATGGAGGTTCCGGTTAGAATCGAGCTTTGGGGAGATGAAATAGATACGATTCGCTGCTTTGAACCGCAGAGCCAGCGCTCAATGGATCAGATCGAGTGCGTATCTGTTTTTCCAGCGGCAGAGGTGATCGCAGATGATACGGCAAGACGGCGTGCTGCGGGAATGATTCAAAATGAGCTTGAGAGCCAGTTAGCTGTCTTTAAAAAAGCAAAGGAGCCAGACAAGGCGAAGCGTCTTCGCGAGGAGACAAACCGCATATTAGAGGCACTTGGTGAAGATGTTGTATTAGAGGCACCAGACAGCTATATAAGCTATTTTTATCCGCGCACTGTTCAACTTTCTGAATATTTTGATGAGAAGAACACGTTAGTTTTCCTTGATGAGCCGATGCGTCTTAAAGAGCGCGGTGATGGTGTGCAGGCTGAGTTTGAGGAAAGCATGAAAAATCGTCTGGAGCAGGGCTTTCTTTTGCCAGGTCAGACAGCACTTTTAACACCGGCAAAACATGTGCTTGCTGCTTTTGAGCGCGGTCAGGTTGCAGCACTGTCTTCACTTGACAGCCGCCTGGCTGACTTTACGGTGGTAAACAGCTACGCAGTAAATGTTCAGAACATGAACACATATCGTGAAGGTTTTGAACTTTTAATTAAGGATCTGACACACTGGAAGAAGGAAAAGTACCGAATTGTCCTTTTGTGTCCGTCAAGAACTCGTGCAAACCGCATTGTCAATCAGCTTATAGAGTATGATCTTTTGGCATATTACAGCGAGGACGAGGATAAAAAGATAAATCCAGGTGAGATCATGGTTACTTACGGAAACCTTCACCGTGGCTTTTTATATCCGATGCTAAAATTTGCTGTTATCACAGAGAGCGATATCTTTGGTGTTAAGAAAAAGAAAAAAGAAAAAAAGAGCCACTATCAGGGTCAGCGAATAAGTGATTTTGCGCAGCTAAAGCCTGGTGATTATGTGGTGCATGAAAATTATGGACTGGGAATTTATCGCGGAACAGAGCGACAGATTGTGGATAAGGTAACAAAAGATTATATTAAGATAGAATATGGTGATGGCGGAAAGCTGTATTTTCCTGTCACACAGCTTCATATGATACAAAAGTATGCTGATTCAGAGTCTAAGCAGCCAAAGCTTAACAAATTGAACGGCCAGGAGTGGACAAAAACAAAAAGCCGTGTTCAAAAAGCAGTCAACAACATTGCAAAGGAGCTTGTGGAGCTGTATGCAGTGCGCCAGAGTGGTCACGGTTATCAGTATGGAACAGACACTGTATGGCAGAAAGAATTTGAAGAGCTTGTACCATTTGATGAGACAGCAGATCAGCTTGCAGCAATTGATGCGACAAAAGCTGATATGGAAAGCACGAAAATCATGGACCGCTTAGTGTGCGGTGATGTAGGCTACGGAAAAACAGAGATTGCCATCAGAGCTGCCTTTAAGGCTGTGCAGGACAGTAAGCAGGTCGTATTTCTTGTGCCGACAACTATTCTTGCTCAACAGCATTACAATACATTTGTTGAGCGAATGAAGGACTATCCAATTCGAATTGAACTTTTATCACGCTTTCGCACGTCAGCGCAGATCAAGGCATCACTTGAGCGCTTAAAAAAGGGTCTTGCCGATATTGTAATAGGAACGCATCGTGTGCTGTCAAAGGATGTTGTATTTAAAGATCTAGGCCTTTTGATTATTGATGAGGAACAGCGCTTTGGTGTCACACACAAGGAAAAGATTAAGCAGCTTAAAAAAGACGTTGACGTGCTGACACTAACGGCAACACCGATTCCGAGAACACTTCATATGAGTATGATAGGCGTGCGCGATATGAGTGTGTTGGAGGAAGCACCGTATGAGAGAAGACCGATTCAGACATATGTAATGGAAATGAATTGGGAAATGGTTCGCGAAGCAATAAACAGAGAGCTTGCCAGAGACGGACAGGTTTACTATGTGTATAATCGTGTCAAGGATATTGATCAGATTACGGCACAGATAGCAAAGCTTGTGCCAGATGCAAATGTTGCCTTTGCACATGGTCAAATGTCAGAGCGTCAGCTAGAACAAATCATGATGGACTTTGTTAACGGTGATATAGACGTGCTTGTTTCCACAACTATTATAGAGACAGGCTTAAACATTCCAAACGTAAATACTATTATCATCCACGATTCTGACCGCTACGGACTTGCACAGCTGTATCAGTTAAGAGGACGTGTAGGCCGTTCAAACCGCACTGCCTATGCTTTTATCATGTATCAGCGAAACAAGATTTTAAAAGAAGAGGCTGAAAAGCGTCTTCAGGCAATTCGTGAGTATACAGATCTTGGTTCAGGTATTAAGATAGCCATGCGTGATCTGGAAATTCGAGGCGCTGGAAATCTGCTTGGCAGTGAGCAGCACGGTCATATGGAAGCAGTAGGCTATGATTTGTACTGCAAGATGTTAAATATGGCTGTCAAAAAAGAAAAGGGTGAGCTTGAGATGGAGGAAACCTTTGAAACAACGGTGGACATTCCAATCAGCGCTTACATTCCAGACAGCTATATACGAAACGAAGAAGACAGGATGGAAATCTACAAGCGTATTGCAGCAGTCGAGACAGAGGAAGAGTCAATGGATATGATCGACGAGCTTATCGACCGTTTTGGAAGTGTTCCAAAGCCAGTCACCAATTTGCTTGAGGTGTCAATCCTTCGTGCGGATGCGCATTCTCTCTATATTAAAGAAATCAAGTCCTCGTCAACAGAGATTCGCCTGTTCATGCATCCAAGAGCAAAATTTGACACGATGCGTGTGCCGGATCTGATACAGTCTTACCGAGGTGCACTTCGTCTGCTTGACAAAGACAATCCTTATTTCTTATTGAGGGCAGGAGATGGCGCAGTCAAAGAAAAAACGCTGACATTGAAAACATTGAAAAAACTGTTAAGCGATATAAAAACGTTGATTGTTTCATAAAATCATGCTAAAATGAAAAGCAAAGTTCACGAGGCGCCCGATAAAGAAGATGCACTTCGGAGCGTTGATAGAGAATATAGAAATAGAGTGAGGTAAATTTATGAACCGAATTATGAAGTATGCAGCAGCAGCCTTCGCAGCAGCTACTGCCGTTAGTACATTAGGCGGATGCGAACAGTTAGAGAAAAAGGCACCAGAGGATACAGTTGCTGTTTCATTTGGCGATACAAATATCATGCTGGATGAGGTTACTTATATGATACGTTCCATGGAGTATACCTATGAATCCTATTTTGGATCAAACATCTGCGGCAACGATATGGGCGATGGTTCAGGCATGACAGTCGGTGATTACATCAAGCAGATGTCTCTGTCACAGCTTCGCCAGACACTTGTATTAAATGAGTATGCAAAGAAAAATGGCATTGAGTTAAGTGATGATCAAAAAGCAAAGGTAGATGAGGCAATTGAAAAGCTTCAGACAGAATCAGAGGATTATCTGGAAGCAGTCGGCGCAACAGATGAGCTGATTGAAAAGACATATACAGAGAATGCAATTGCAAATCTTGTTTATATGGATCTTGTTGCTGATGTTGATACGACAGTTGGTGATGATGAGTTCCTTCGCAAAAAGATCGCATATGTAAAGCTGACGCCAAGTGAACTGACAGAGACGACAGCAGCCGATGGGGCAACTACAGAAGTGTCAAGTGATGAAGACAGCAGCGAAGAATCATCTTCTATAGAGAATACAGAAGCAGAATCAGAAAGTGCATCCAAGGATGTAACGACTTCCACAGAAGAAGCAAGCAGTGAAAAAGCATCAACTGAGGCAGTATCAACTGAGGAAGCATCAAGCGAGAATGTTTCAAAACTTTCCTCTGAGGCATCCACTGAAGATTCAACTGAGGTAGAAACACTTTCAGAAGAAGAGCAGGAACGTCAGGATGCGATGAACGATGCAGCAGACAAGATCCTTAAGGAATTTGAGGAAGGAAATGATGCAGCAGACTTTATCAGTGATTATCAAAATGACAGTCACTTTACTGCAACAAATTCTGAGATTTCCATTAGTGAGGATGGAACTGCTGTATATAATGCAGCTGCATGGGCGCTGGCAACAGACGAATGCACTGTATATAGAAGCGATGACGGCAGCATCTACATCATCCGCTGTCTTGATGATAACGATGAGGAAGCACGTCAGAGTGCCATCGATTCAGAGATCGAAAGCAGAAAGACAGCATTGTTCTCAGAGAAATATGCCGAGATTCAGGACGATTCTTCCAAGTTTAAGGTAGATGAGGATGTGATTGACACAATCCGCTTTACAACTCCGGTTTACGTAGCACCAAGCGAGGAAGAAACATCAGAAAGTGAAACTAACGGAGAAGAAACCTCAGAAAGTGAAACTAACGGAGAAGAAACCTCAGAAAGTGAAACTAGTGGTGAGGAAACCTCAGAAAGTGAAACTGGCGAGGAAGAATCAACAAAAGAAGAAAAATCAAGTGAGTCTGATGAGTCAGAGGAAGCGGTAAGTGAAGCTTCTTCAGAGGAAGAGAGTAAATAATTAAGAGCCACCTAATATCGGGAAAGGCACAGTAAAGTGTCATTTTCCCGATTGCAAGTGGCTTTTTTGGCGAAAAACGCGCTCTCTTTCTTAATCGTTATCCCGATTTCACTTGACATCTCGTAATAATTTTGTTATAATGCCCCTCGAAGTGTAATAATTTTGTAATATTTAGTAATAGTTCACTCGTGAATTGTTACTGCGAAACTAGCGAGGGAGTGCAAGCTTACTCGCTCGCAGATAAGAATGTAAAGAGGTTTTATAAAGAAAGGCTTGGTATATATGAAGATCAAAGGAAACAGATTTGTTACGTCAATATTAGCAGCGTCTATGCTGTCTGGTACATTTTTTGTTCCGGCATCCGCAGGTGAGCTTGAGGGTGAGAGCGCAATCGCAGGCATGGCTGTTACATTGAATAACTACTACGCAGGAGAGGAAACTCCGGATGAGGCAATCTTAGATTATCTTGTTCCTAAGGCTCAGGCAACATCTGAGGCTGAGAGTGAGACAGAAACCGAAGAGCCAAAAACCGAAGAGCCAAAAACCGTTATGGCCGCTACTGTTGCTGTCACTTCAGATGCTTCTAATGTAGGACTGGTAAGCGCAGCAGGTTACTTAAACGTGCGTGAACAGCCATCCACAGGCAGTGTAACAGTCGGAAGACTTTTCAGTAACTGCCAGGTTAACATCAAAAGTTCCGTAAACAACAGCGAAGGCAGCTGGTATCGTATCACTTGCGGCGATGTAGAAGGTTATGTAAGCGCAGCCTACGTATTAGTTGGCACAGCAGCCAAGACTGCTGAGGACAATATCCAGAACCGCTATGCAGTTGTTACAGCAGATCAGTTAAATGTTCGCGACAGTGCATCTGACAGCGCAAATGTTGTTGGAACTGTATACAAGGATGAAGAGTACGCAATCATTGAGGATCAGGGTGATTTTGTAAAGATACATATTGCAAATGATGAGGTTGGATATGTTTCAAAGTCCGGCATCACCATTAAGACTCAGTTCGCTCAGGCTCAGAAGGTAGACAATGAATTTGTATCTCAGGAACTGGAGAACTTCATGATCGATATCAACTACTCCAGAAACGTATACGAGCAGGCAATGGCAGAGGGAACAGGCGAAGGCTACTATCGTGCATATGCAGCTATCGTTTATGCAGCAGAGCTTCTTGGTTACTACAGCGAATTTGCAGCAGATTCTGGATTAGAAGATCTGGCAGCAACCTCAAAGCAGGAGCAGGAAAGCGCACTTGCACTTGCAGATGCAGCATATAAGTTAGCATCAGATTCCGGCTACTTTACTCAGGTTGCAGAATCAGTAGCATCAAGCGAGGCAGCAGCAGAATCCTCCGCAGCAGCAGAGTCTGTACAGGAAACTCAGACACAGCCATCAACAGATGCATCTTCTGAGGGAAATACAACAAGTAATACAGCTGAGACAACAGCACCAAGCAGCTCAGCATCTGATGAAACCATAAGTGTAGAAGTTCCGACTGCAGCATCTGTAACAGGCATTGAGGCTTGCTATCAGGGCGGTACAAAGTATGTGGGTGATGTTGTCTACACCGCAGAATTGTTTGTAAGAGTAAGCTACAGCGATGGAACTGTAAAGGATATTTACGACGGATGGTATTCACCACAGGTAGGTATGACCTTAAAGCAGGAGGGCTACAATGTTGTAACCATGTATTATGGTGATTTTAGCTCCAACCTTGAAGTATATGCAAACCCGGCACCGACTCAGGCAACCCAGCCGGCAGCCCCAGAGACACAGCCAGCGGCCCCAGAGACTCAGCCGGCAGCTCCAGCGCCAGCACCAGAGACACAGCCAGCAGCTCCAGCACCAGCCCCGGAGACTCAGCCAGCGGCACCGGAGACTCAGCCGGCAGCACCGGCACCAGCACCAGCTCCAAGCGGTAATGGACAGTCTATCGTAGACTATGCAATGCAGTGGGTAGGACAGTGTAATTATGTATGGGGCGGTACAAACCTGACACCAGGAGGCGGTGTTGACTGTTCTGGATTTACCATGAACGTATACGCAGCATTCGGTATCAGCCTTCCGCACTACTCCGGCGAACAGATCAACTATGGACAGGCTGTATCATACGAGCAGCTGCAGCCAGGTGATCTTATCTGCTTCTCAGGCCATGTAGCAATCTATATCGGCGGCGGCATGATGGTTCATGCAGCAAGTGCAGAGAGAGGTATCGTAGTAGATAATGTATTCTATAACAAGCAGCCGATCGGATATCGTCGTCTTGTATAAATAGTTAAAATTCAAGGCCGTCTGTCAGAGTTGACAGGCGGTCTTATTTTCGTGTATTATAACCGTAAGAAACGAAGACATTAACAGTTAACGTTAACTGGGAAAGAAGGTAATATTGCATGAGACGTGATAAAGTCAATTACTATCTGGATCTGGCAGAGATCGTATCCCAACGAGGAACCTGCCTTAGACGCCGCTACGGTGCTGTTATCGTAAAAAATGATGAGGTGGTATCTACTGGCTATGTTGGTTCCCCGCGAGGACGCAAAAACTGTACTGATTTAGGTTTTTGTATCCGACAGAAACTTCAGATTCCAAGGGGTGAGCGCTATGAATTGTGCAGAAGCGTTCACGCTGAGGCAAATGCCATAATCAGTGCATCAAGAGATCAGATGATCGGAAGCTCTTTATATTTGACAGGAGTAGAAGCAGATACAGGTGAATATGTAAAAAATTCCAACAGCTGCTCCATGTGTAAGCGAATGATCATAAATGCAGGAATCGAGACTGTATATGTGCGTGATGATAAAGATAATTACCGAGTCGTAAAGGTAGCAGACTGGATTGAAAAGGATGAATCACTAGAGGGCACATTCGGGTACTAAGCAAAACATGAAATTTGGCTAATTTCATCTTGATTTTCGACAGGCGGTCATATATAATTAGGGGTGGTGTCCATGCGGCAGATTTGTTCGTGTGCGTTTGGCAGAAAAGAATGCAAGAAGCGTAAAGGCACCATGAAACCTAGGCTGGCGAAGCAAATGGTAAAAGGGCTTCGTCTGTGTGAGAATGTCACAACAACAGGAAGGAAAAGACAAATGATACATCAGCAATACGAAGTAGATGACCATCTTCATGAAGAATGCGGCGTGTTCGGCATTTACGACATGGATGGCAATGACGTAGCGTCGACTATTTATTATGGTCTTTTTGCTCTGCAGCACAGAGGTCAGGAGAGTTGCGGTATCGCGGTAAGCGACACTAGCGGTCCCAAAGGACTAGTACTGAGTCATAAAGGAATGGGTCTGTGCAACGAGGTGTTTACCCCGGAAGACTTAGAGTCAATGAAAGGAAACATCGGTGTAGGCCACACCAGATACTCGACGGCAGGTAGTTCTACGAGAGAGAATGCACAGCCGCTTGTATTAAACTACATCAAAGGAACACTAGGCCTGGCACATAATGGCAACCTGATCAATACGCCGCAGCTGCGCCAGGAGCTTGCAAGAACAGGTGCAATCTTTCAGACGACAATCGATTCTGAGATTATCGCGTACATGATTGCAAGAGCCAGAGTTGAACAGCCGACCGTACAGGCAGCTGTCGCAGAGGCGATGAAAAAAATCAAGGGAGCGTATTCACTTGTTGTCATGAGTCCGAGAAAGCTCATTGGAGCAAGAGATCCATATGGCTTTAGACCGCTGTGTATCGGAAAGCGTGGCAATGCCTATATACTGGCATCAGAAAGCTGTGCACTTGACACTATCGGTGCTGAATTTGTCCGTGACGTAGAGCCGGGCGAGATCGTCACCATCACACAAAAAGGAATTGAATCAAACCGAAGCATGTGTATCCCAAAGGAGCAGCATGCAAGATGTATTTTTGAATATATTTATTTTGCCAGACCAGATGCCTATATTGATGGCGTAAGTGTATATGAGAGCCGTCTGATTGCAGGACGTTCTCTTGCAAAGCATCACCCAGTTAATGCTGATCTTGTTGTCGGTGTTCCGGAGTCTGGTAATGTCGCAGCTATGGGTTATGCGATGGAGAGCGGCATTCCGTATGGCATGGCATTTGTAAAGAACAGCTATGTCGGCAGAACCTTTATCAAGCCAAAGCAAAGCAGCCGCGAGTCAAGTGTTCGCATTAAGCTGAACGTACTTACAGAGGCTGTAAAGGGAAAGCGTGTCATCATGATTGATGACTCAATCGTGCGTGGAACCACAAGTGACCGTATTGTAGGTATGCTTCGTGAGGCAGGTGCAAAGGAAGTTCATGTAAGAATCTCCTCACCGCCGTTCTTGCATCCGTGTTACTTTGGAACTGATATTCCATCTGAGGATCAGCTGATTGCACACAACAGAAGTGTAGATGAAATCTGTAAGATTATCGGAGCTGATTCCCTCGCATACTTAGACGAGGAATGTCTGTATGAAATGTCAAAGGGACTTGGCATTTGTACTGGATGCTTCAATGGCAAATATCCGCTGGATCCGCCGACAGAGGACATCCGCGGCGACTATCAAAAGTAAAAAGATATAGAAGAAAGGTTGGTTTACTATGGCAACAGATCGTTATACAAGCCCACTTTCCGAGCGCTATGCCAGCAAGGAAATGCAATATATTTTTTCACAGGATAAGAAGTTTACCACATGGAGAAAGCTGTGGATCGCACTTGCAGAGAGCGAGAAGGAGTTGGGATTAAATATTACAGACGAGCAGATCGCTGAGCTTAAAGAGCATCAGAATGATATCAATTATGATGTTGCAAAGGCGAGAGAGAAGGAAGTTCGTCACGATGTTATGTCTCACGTTTATGCATATGGTGTACAATGTCCAAAGGCAAAGGGTATCATCCATCTGGGTGCAACCAGTTGCTATGTAGGTGACAACACTGATATGATCATCATGCGTGAGGGACTGCAGCTTGTAAAGAAGAAGTTAGTCAATGTCATTGCTGAGCTGGCAAAGTTTGCAGACCGCTACAAGGCGCTGCCGACACTGGCATTTACTCATTTCCAGCCGGCACAGCCAACCACAGTCGGAAAGCGTGCAACGCTTTGGATGATGGAGCTTGTGCAGGATTATGAGGATATCTGCTATGTAATCGATTCCTTAAAGCTTCTTGGCTCTAAGGGAACAACAGGTACACAGGCATCCTTCATGGAGCTGTTTGACGGTGATCATGCAAAAATCAGAAAACTGGATCAGATGATCGCAGATAAGATGGGCTTTGCTGGTGTATATCCTGTTTCTGGACAGACCTACTCCCGTAAGGTAGACAGCCGTGTATTAAATGTACTGGCTGGTATTGCAATGAGTGCACATAAGTTTACAAACGATGTGCGTCTTCTGCAGCACTTAAAGGAGGTTGAGGAACCATTTGAGAAGCATCAGATCGGTTCTTCTGCAATGGCATATAAGAGAAATCCAATGAGAAGTGAGCGTATTGCTTCTTTGGCAGACTATGTGATCTCAGATGCTATGAATCCGATGCTTGTCGCTTCAACTCAGTGGTTTGAGCGTACACTTGACGATTCTGCAAACAAGAGAATCAGTATTCCAGAGGGCTTTTTGGCAGTTGACGGTATTCTTGATCTTTATCTGAATATCGTAGACGGAATGGTTGTTTATGAGAAGGTAATTCACAAGCATCTGATGGCAGAGCTTCCATTTATGGCAACAGAGAATATCATGATGGATGCAGTAAAGGAAGGTGGAGACCGTCAGGAGCTGCATGAGAAGATCCGCCAGCTGTCCATGGAGGCTGGACGTAATGTCAAGGTAAACGGTCTTGACAACAACCTGCTTGATTTGATTGCAGCAGATGATACATTCCACCTGACAAAAGAGCAGCTGCAGCAGTGCATGAATCCAGAGCGTTACACAGGACGTTCTAAGGAGCAGGTAGAGGATTTCCTCGCAGAAGTAATAAATCCAATCCTTGCTAAGAACAAGGAAGACCTTGGTATGACAGCAGAGATTAACGTATAAGAAAGGTAAGGTAACTGATATGGCAAGAGCAATTGTAGGCGCCAATTGGGGCGACGAGGGTAAAGGTAAAATTACGGATATGTTAGCACAGGAGTCTGACATTGTAATCCGTTTCCAGGGCGGAAGCAACGCTGGACATACAATTATCAACAATTATGGAAGATTTGCAATGCACCTTCTTCCATCCGGCGTGTTCTCACAGCACACTGTAAATATCATTGGAAATGGTGTTGCACTGAACATTCCGTATTTTATAAAGGAGTTAAACAGCTTAACTGAGCAGGGCGTTCCGAAGCCAAACATTATGGTTTCTGATCGTGCACAGATCCTGATGCCATATCATGTAGCACTGGATACCTACGAGGAAGAGCGTCTGGCAGGAAAATCCTTTGGTTCAACACGTTCCGGTATCGCTCCGTTCTACTCTGATAAGTATGCAAAGATTGGCTTCCAGGTAAGCGAGCTGTTCGGAGATATGGACGAGTTAAAGGAAAAGTGCGAGCGCATCTGCACCTTAAAGAATGTTATGCTTGTTCATCTGTACCACAAGGATCCATTAAATGCAGATGAGATTTTCAATACACTTATGGAATACAAGGAGATGATCGCTCCTTACGTAGCAGATACAGGACTTTACCTGCATCAGGCAATCAAGGAAGGAAAGAAGATTCTGTTAGAGGGACAGCTTGGTACCTTAAAGGATCCAGATCATGGTATCTACCCGATGGTAACTTCTTCCTCTCCATTAGCAGCATACGGTGCAATCGGCGCAGGTATCCCGCCATATGAGATCAATGAGATCACAACAGTTGCAAAGGCATATTCTAGTGCAGTAGGCGCAGGTGCATTTGTCAGCGAGATCTTCGGTGAGGAGGCTGATGAGCTTCGTAAGCGCGGTGGTGATAAGGGTGAGTTTGGTGCTACCACAGGCCGTCCGAGACGTGTGGGATGGTTTGATGCAGTTGCAACAAGATATGGCTGCCGTGTGCAGGGAGCAACAAGCGTTGCACTTACAGTACTTGACCCGTTAGGCTACTTAAAGGAGATTCCGATGTGCGTAGGCTATGAGATCGACGGCGTTGTAACAAAGGATTTCCCAACCACTCAGAAGCTTGAGAAGGCAAAGCCGGTATACAAGGTACTGCCAGGCTGGAACTGCGATATCCGCGGAATCCGCAATTACGAGGATCTGCCAGAGGCTTGCCGCAACTATATCGACACCATCGAGCAGGAGATTCAGGTTCCGATCACACTCGTATCAAACGGACCGGGAAGAGAAGAGATCATCCACAGAGAGTCAAAGTTAAAGTAATATTTACAAATAAAAAGAGCAGGCAGGGCATCCCCTGTCTGTTTTTTTGAAGCGAAAAATATAGTAGACTTTCTAATGTTTATGTGTTAAAATGAAGCCGTGAAAAGTGCCAAAAACCGCCTAAAATGGCGGAAAATGACACTTTTAGAAAATTAAGTTCTGGGTAAAACAGCTTTGGAAAGTCAGACAGGAAATTCTCAGATCAGACAAGGAGCTAAAGAATAAATGGCAGGAACATTACAAATCAAACACGGGGCAAAGATGCGTGTGGCATATGACGCACCAGTCGGTCAGGAACCAAAATTTAATATGGTATGCACATTTAATAAGGCGATTGACGAGTCAGCGTTTCTTGTATCAGTTCCAATGGTTGGAGGAAAGGCGCTGATTCCAGAAGATACTCAGAAGATGCTGTTCCAGTATGGAGAAGGCGATGATGCACAGATCATTGCAGGCTATGTAGATGATACGGTAAAAGAGGGTATACGCCGTTATTGGAAGGTTCGCCGTGTCACGGAGCAGCGACAGTTAATCAAACGTATTGATGTCCGTATGAAGATTGAACTTCCAGTTCAATTCATGCAGGATACATGGGCACTCAACTCAGATGGTGAAATAGATAAGGAACAGGGACAGACAATGGATATCTCCAACAATGGTCTTGCTGTTTACATGAACCATTGGTTTGATGTTGGAGAAAGCTGTATCTTCACGCTGCCCCGAATAGGAACAGTATCATCCGGACAGAAATCACATGATGTGGTAGGAGTTGTCTGCTGGATGCGTGAACTGCCAAAAGGCGGTGCTTTTCGTTTTGTAGCAGGTATTCAGCTGCGCTTTGCAGATCTTGAAGAGCGCAAACAGATGCAGGAATATGTGGCTTATGTAAAGAAAAGGTATAAGCTGTAAATGTCATGAAACTAGGAAAAAATAAAAAACAAAAGACGGATCAAATTATACGTATCGAAGAGCTTGAAGCTTTGATGCAAAAATATGGTGACGATTTAAAGCCAGAAGATATGGAAGATATCGTTAGCATGTATATGCCTCATAGAAAGCGCCGAAAACTTGGAGCTGCCCTGCTTCGTCTTGACAAGCTGCAGTTACTTCTATTAACGTTAATGCTAGTTGTCTGCATCCTCTTTATTACTGCATTCATGCAGGAGAAAATGGGCAACTTCACTATTAACCTGAACCGACTGGAGCTGTACAGAAAGGGTGTCAGTATAGCAGATACTGGAGACTTCAAGGGTGCGACAGCACGACTTACTGCAAGCACAGTAAAAGATGCGACAAACATCTCAATTGACGATATTCCTGAAGATGTGGATGACATAGAAGGCGGTCATAATGGAAAAAACTATATGGCGTACACCTATTATCTTAGAAATGCAGGAAAGGAAGATTTAGGCTATGTTGCATCCATTACACTTGACTCATGCTCAAAAGGTGCAGAAGAAGCAGTCAGAGTAGCAGTCTGGAGAAATGGAGAACGCACTGTTTATGCAGAACCGTCTGCAAATGGAGAGCCAGAAGAAGGATGCGTAAATTTTGAGTCCGACACGATTGTGTGCAGCTATGAAGAAACAAATTTCCTTGTCGGAAACGTAGATAAATACACAATTGTAATATGGATGGAAGGCGATGATCCAGAATGCGTAGACCGCATTATCGGAGGAAGCGTCGAGCTTAACATGAATATAGACTCAGACTACGACGATCAGTCAAGTCTGTTATGGAAATTTGTTACCGATATTAAAGATACACTGTTTGACGACAAGCCAATTGATGCCGCCGGAAACGAAGCACCAAACGACAGTTATTACAGTGACAGGGTAATCACCTGGGAAAATAGAAGAAATCAGTAAGATATAAGCGGTGCCACAACCACCGATTATATATAAGGGGGAGATTCCATAAGGGAATTTTCCAGCGGCTGAATAATAAAAAAGACCGAATAAAAGATAGATTTGTATTGAGATCATATCCTCACCGAAAACTGCAGAGGAGATAACTCAATTAACCGGGCCCGGTGAGAGCTTGATCTGAGTACAAAAGCCTTGTCCGATAAAAAAATATACATTTCAGCCGTAAAGGATTGGAGGAAATTATAATGAAGAAAGAAAATTTAGGAAGCGTAAAAGCTCTTAAAAAACAGCTTGGCGCAGCGGTTGCCATGGTATGCGTTGCCGCTGTAGCGCTCGGATCAAGTACATATGCGTGGTTTGTAAGTAATAATACGGTTGATGCAACTGTAAGCAGTATTTCTGCACAGTCAAATGCAGCGTATCTAACTATTGATAATGTTAACACGATGGCAAATGCAGGAACACAGACAGCTGTAACATTAACAGAGAATCCTACAAAACTGTATCCATCTCGTCCACATCAGGCAGAGGCAGGAACAAAGACTGACTGGGCGGCTGGTACTGCACCTTCAGCTTTAGCTTGGCAGACTGCTTATGCGGCAGATGCTGCTAAATCCGATGTTCAGACTGATACAGCAGGCAAAGGCATTTACTATGACCTTACCCATACCGATTCTTTGGTAACCGGTACAACTGGTTATGTAGTAACTTCTCAAGTATATGTATCTTCTAGCCAGGGTGCATTTAACAGTCTGAAAATTGATAGCATGAGCGTTACAGGTACTGCTACAGGTGAAAATGCAAAGAACGACATCGTAAATGCCGTTGGTGCATTGGTATCTTGCGGAAACGAGTGGGAGCTGTGGGAGTATGATGCAGCCTTAAATGAAAATGCAGTTGGTTGGAAACAGACAGCTAAGTCAACTAATTCTTTATCTGGTGCAACAGATACTACTTTTGGTGAAGCCATTACTGACAATAAAGTTCTGACAGTTAATATTTCCCTGTTCTATGATGGTGATTATGAAACAATTAAGACAGCAAATTTTGACAATCTTGGTCAGGCAAAGGTTGCTCTTGGTTTCTCTGCAACACCTGTACAGCAGGGTGTAAACGGAAATTATACTCAGGGAACTAAATAATAATATCGCTCTCCACGGTTGTGGCGTGGAGGGCATACTAAAAAGCAGAAGATGTTTCTTCTACTTTTTGGTATGTCAAAAGAAAAGGATATGATGGAGATGAAAACGAAAAGTCAAAAATTAAAAATACAGCTTATGGGAGCTATACTGAGTGCATTTGTCAGTGCATTCGCCTTAACATCTGCCACTTATGCCTGGTATGTGGCAAATAATAAGGTCACATCTGAAACGAGTTCCATTATGGCAGAAGCCAATGGATTTATGCTTCAGATTGTAAAATTAGGCGATACACTTGATCATGGAAGCGATACTGCACTTGTTTCGGCAGTAGAGGGTCATAAAATCAGCCCAGCTTCTACAGAAGATGCAAAATCATGGTGGGTTCCGGAAAACTGGAATGCCGATATGAATGTGGCAACTTACCTGCATCCTACATGGGATATTGATGAAAAAGGAAATACATTGTATGGTCAATATACTGTTAGTGATGAAACATACTATGCATATGCTGTTGGTGAATATACTCTATATACATTAACCAATACTGGAATCTGTGATGTATATCTGGATGGTTCGAATCCAGAAGGAGCTGTTCAGGTAACTATAAAAGATGCTGATGGGAAAGAAACAGCTGTGAATGATAAAGTAGCAGCTTCTCTTCGAGTCGGAATTACAATTGATGCTGGAAAAGGATCTGGCGAAGAATTGGTACTGGTTTATGCACCCAAAGCAGAAGATATCAATGCTCATGGGAATGATGTGAACTCAACTAACGGCTGGAGTGTGGTAAAAGATAGCAATTCAACAAAAAAGCCATCTTATCCATATGTGTATGAAAAAAACTATACATGGACGGATTCAGCAGATGGAAAAATGTACAATTATGCAGCCACAAAAGATGGATTCAGCTATATACTGCCTACCGGAAATGCACGGAAAATTGCATCTGGTGTAGATTATGATGGAAATACAACCATGCGAGTTTACATCTGGATGGAAGGAACTGATGCGGACTGCATTAGCCGTATTGTAGATGGCGATGAAAGACAATTTAATGTGACAGTACATTTGGCAGGTGTTTCTGCTGAATAAGGATGCAAATATGAATTGAAAGGTCATGGCACAAGCCGTGGCTTTTCTTTTGCTCCGATATCCCTATATTGTCTACTATCCCCAATCTCATCCACGTATTTTCAGCACATCTGATGAATTGCTATTTCCCCGACTTCTGGTATAGTCATGCAACTGAAAAGAGAACACTCAGAAGGGAGAAATGCAATATGCGAAAGAAGCAGGACATCATGTGGGAGCAAAGTACATTATGGGAATCGGTGGAGAAATGGGTGACTAAGTATTTGAAAAAGAATCACTCAGAACAACCACGGTGACAGGAACGGTGGCCATTAATTCATAATGCAGATTTGGAATTGAAACATCCGGATGTAGAAAAATGTAAGTATGAATTTAAAAAATTCGCAGATAAACATGATCAGTTAATTCTGAGTATGAAGAAAAACGGACTGTCCATGCGGAAGTGCTTTGGATTTTAAATTAAAAAAGTAAAAAAGGCTCCGACATAAGTCTTTTGCTGAGAAAGTAGTATATGTCGTATGAAATCCCATCAGCATAAATCCTAAACACAGTGGCTATAATTCAGTCTATAAGACTGAATGATGCTGCCGGAACTAGTTAAGGAATCCCACGGTTTTAACCGTGGGATTATGTCAAATGGATAACCACAATTTTTTATTTGTCGCCGTAATGTCCACGGCAAGTAGCAATATAAATTCGACCATTTTCAATGTGATATACAAGACGATTTTTTTCATCAATTCTACGACTGAACTCGCCTTGCAAATCTCCCTTTAATGCTTCAGGATTTCCGATCCCTTCTAATTCGCCATTTCGCTCAATATCCTTAATGAGCTGATTGATACGCTTCAGTGTTTTTTTATCTTGAAGCTGCCAGTAAAGATAATCTTCCCAGGCTTCATCCGACCAGATTTTTTCACTCATCTTCAACCTCAATCAGTTCATGTGCCGTACCTTTTCCTGTGCGAAGTTCCTGAACTGCTTTCCTAACATGAGTCATATTGATTTCAGAGTAGAAAGGATCGGGATTCTGTGCAATTTCAAACGGAATCCGATTTTCACGAATAACCGCTTTCACAAACATATTGATTGCAGTCGAAGCGTTAAGCCCGACATTAGAACAAAACGCATCAAATTCCATCTTATCTTTAGCATCTACTCGTGCGGTAAGAGTTGCCTGTGCCATAAAAACATCTCCCTTCTGTGTTCTAACTACTTATATTATATCTCTATTGTATGCAAATAGCAAGCTATCAGAATACATTTAACAAATATTTCATATTTCTAATGTTGCTACAAAATAAGAGCCTTGCCGAAGCAACAACCACGGTGACAGGAACGGTGGCTTTTCCTAATTATTTTTCATAAAGCTTTGCAGCTTCACGTAAAACCTTCTGGCTGGCAAGCGGGATGCGGCCGAGTCCGTCTGGTCCAACGTTAAGCAGATAGTTGATACCCATACCGTTTAATTTCTTGCGGTTTGCAGCAATGATTTCTGGGCTCTTCCAGTTCTGATCGTGAGCAGAGAAGCCCCATGTGCGGTTGATGGTAGCAGCAGTCTCATACAGTCCGTATGGAGATGGCTTGAAGCCGTCAATGCCGTTCATCAAAGCTGGGTCAAACTCAGTGTTTTCAGGCATAGAATCTGGAATCTCGTTGTCGCCAAGTGATACATAATCGTAAGCACCGTTTCCAAGACGGGAGTTGATCAGGCAGTCAGGCTGATACTTCTTGATAGCATCGAACAGTGCGCGGCTTTGATGTTCTTTTAAGGTCATTGGCATATCAAACCAGATCAGGCAAAGTTCACCGTAGTTACGAAGAATCTCTTCAACCTGCGGATAAATCTTTTCATTAAAGCAGCGGTCAAAGTTTTTGTTTGCAGCATCCGGGAAGTCCCAGCTATTGTCCCATGTAACACCCTGGCTTGGAATGTGGTTTGACAGATAGCCGCCGCCGTCCGGATGATGCCAGTCAAGATCCTGAGAATAGTAAAGACCCATCTTTAAGCCATGCTTGTAGCAAGCTTCTGCAATCTCGCCGATAACATCACGTCCAAATGGAGTTGCGTCAACAACATTGTATTTGTCAACCTTTGAGTGGAACATAGCAAAACCATCATGGTGCTTGCTGGTGACAACAAAATATTTCATGCCGCAGTCCTTTGCAAGCTTAACCCATTCCTCAGCATCGAAAAATACTGGATTAAATGCTTTTGCCAGTTTTCCATACTCTGCATTCGGGATTGCCAGATTTGCCTGAATCCATTCAGCGTAAACACCACTGTAGCGATCCTTATACTCGCCTGCAAGAAGTGAGTACAGACCCCAGTGAACCATCATTCCATACTGTGCTTCCTTGAACCATTTTCTCATGTCCATAATTATTCCCTCCAAAAAATAAAGTGTAAAAATAAATAAACGCCAGCACTAATTATTAAGCATTACCTGATAAATGCAGGGCAGTCCTTCACGGTCAGATACAAAAATAATACTCTTGTTGTCCTCAGAAAAGCACGGATGCGGATGTGAATCCTGCGGATTTCCATGCTTAGCCAGCCAAGATGTGCCATGATAACAAAGCTTCTTTTCTGTGCGTTTTTTGACATCAATCAGATAGATAAAATCATTGCTTATGGTATTGGCTTTTTCTTTCAGCATTTCCTCTGTCAAAAGGTGAATTGGAACATCGCTTCCTTGAGAGTCACCGACCATGTACTCATTTTTCTTATCACAGATAAAATGTGCAAACGGAGAACATGGCATTAGAATTTCTTCTTTTAATGTTTCAGGATCCATAAGGCGGATGTTTTCAATCTTGTCGCCAGTTGTTTCACGGTAAACGTAAGCAAATTTAGAACCATCAGGAAGCCAAAATTCATGTGTCAAAATCAGATCAGATGGTTGCTTGCGGCAGCAGCGATAACGGCTGCCATCGCTTTTAATCAGCCATAGTCTGGCGTCAATCAGATCATAAGGTCCTTCATGACAAAATAAAATCGTATCCGGATCATTTGGACGAATCTGTGTATGACCAAACCAACAATGATCTTCAAGTACTACGTGGCTCTTTCCTGTTTCTACATCAATGTAGACAATGCGGCATAATGGCTTAGCCTGGCAAGTAAGCGCAAAAAAGTTCCATCCGGCGCTTCCATCACGCGGAGGCAGTGTGTCTTGCCTTGTCTCAACAATCGACATAAAACGATTGTCACTGCTCATGCCAGGTGCAGAACCGCTCCAGCCTTCTGGTGTTTCGTAAAAGCAGTGCGTTTCAAGCGTCTGCGCATCCATCGCGTAAAAGCGGTTGTTTTGCTGATAAAAGATGGTTTTGTCGTCATGTGAAAACATGGCGCTGTCCTGACCGACACCGTCTCCCTCTGTGATCTGGCGAATCTCACCGTTATGGAGATTGAGTGTATAAAGCTGACGTCCCTCGTCACGCTTCTGGCAGATTAAAAGATATTGTCCGTCAGATGTAGTCATGCGGTTATAAAAATACATGTGGTGACTAAGTATAGACGGATCCGTCAGGCGTTTTACAACAGTGCCAGTGTGTGGATCTGTGTATTCTGAAAATGTGCTGTGAAAAATTTGTCCCTTACTCATAAGAATACGTAAAAACCTCCTGCATTTGTGCTGCTAATTATAATTTTACCAGAAATATATACAAAAGCAAGCATATAAGATAAAAAATATGGAAGTATGTGTTTGCTTTTGCTATAATAAAAAGCGGATAACTATTCAGAAATATCAAAACAGTAACACCATTAAAACACGAGAGGGCAAAAATATGGAGACGATGCAGGGAAAGAAAAACATTGTACTGATTGGAATGCCGGGAGCAGGAAAGAGCACGGTTGGGGTTGTGCTGGCAAAGAGACTTGGCTATCGCTTTATGGATTCAGATCTTGTTATTCAGGAGCAGACAAAAAAGCTGCTTCATGAACTGATTACCGAGCATGGAGTAGATGGCTTTCTGAAAATTGAGGAAGATATCAATGCAGGGTTAGACTGTGAACAGGCAGTGATTGCAACTGGAGGAAGTGTAATCTATGGTGAAAAGGCAATGGAGCATCTGCGCAAGATCGGCTGTGTTGTCTACTTAAAGCTTTCTTATAAAGAAATTGAGGATCGTCTTGGCGATCTGACGGCGCGTGGTGTTGCATTGAAAAATGGACAGACACTCAAAGATCTGTACAATGAGCGCTGTCCATTATATGAAAAGTATGCACATATCGTGCAGGAATGTGATCACAAGCGGGTTAGAGAAATCGTTCAGGAGCTTGCGTCACAAGCAAATGCGTAATTAACACTCGCATCCAATCAAAATACCGCCTTTTTCAGCATAGTAGCTGCAAAGTCCGCGGCAGTGTCTAAACTGGACATCTGCCTGCGGATATTTTTTATAGATTTCTGCCTGAATGCTTTCGGCAAGCGCTGCATTTTCGATATGGCTGATGCGCACCTTGCCGCCGTGATAGCCTGCAGTGTCGAGCTGTTCCATAATAGAAGCAACAAGCTTTTTAGAGCTGCGGCATTTGCCAATCGGATGAATGCGTCCCTCTTCGCTTGCTGTGTTAAGAATCGAAATGCCTAAGATGCCGATGGCAGAAGCAACTGCTTTGTTAATGCGGCCGTTGGCTGCTAGATTATGAAGAGACTTTAAGGCAAAGAACAGACGCGTTGTGTGAATATATTCATCAGCAATACGAATTACTTCATCATATGATGTATCGGAAGCGACAAGTTCCTCAAGCTTTTCAATAAAGAGCCATAGTTCAGGTCCGGTAGTCAGTGTGTCAAAGATATGGATTTTTACTTCAGGATGCTGCTGCTCATAAATAGACTTTGCGGATAATGCAGAGTTGAGTGTTCCGGAAAGTGCGCTAGTCATTACTGCAACGTAAATCACATCGGCACCTTCAAAGCAGCTTAACCAGCTTTCAATGCTTGGGCATGCCGTGTAAGAGCGTCCCTTGTGAGCAGAAAGATAATCAAGCATCTCGCGTGTATTTAGATTGCCGTCATCTAAAAAAGAGCGCTCATCTGTAGAGATAGTCAAAGGTGCTGTACGAAACTGACCATCTGCACTGTCAAAAAGTTCGCAAGAAGAGTCGGAAATAATTCTGGTAATCATATATCATAACCTCCATTGTTTTTGAAAAAAATATTATCTGGTTTTGAAAACTACATAATCTAGTAATAGTATAACAGATAATTATAAAAAAACAACTGGTAAATGACAAGAAAAAAGAAGATCACCCGTTTTTGGATGATCTTCTTTTTTTTATTTATCCATGATCTCGGAAATAGCGTCTAAGATCTTTCCGTGACATCCACCGCATCCAGTAGAGCAGTGGGTGATTTTTTGTACTTCCTCAAACGTCTTTTCTACATCGCTGAAAGTAGGACTGTTGTGCAGCGCTTCTGCGACATCAAAGTACGTTACATTTTTACAATTGCAAATGGTATAATTTTCCATGTCATTACCTCTTTTTGAAGTGACAATGATTAACGTTACTCACCAAAATATCTCTTTAACAGACCTGCAAATGCCTTGCCGTGACGAGCCTCATCGCGAGCCATCTCATGAACAGTGTCATGGATTGCATCAAGGTTAGCAGCCTTAGCACGCTTTGCAAGATCCATCTTACCAGCAGTAGCACCGTTTTCAGCCTCTACACGCATCTGAAGATTCTTCTTTGTGGAATCAGTAACAACCTCGCCTAAAAGCTCAGCAAACTTAGCTGCATGCTCAGCCTCTTCGTAAGCTGCCTTCTCCCAGTATAAGCCGATTTCCGGATAGCCTTCTCTGTGAGCAACACGAGCCATAGCCAGATACATACCAACCTCAGAGCACTCACCCTGGAAGTTAGCTCTTAAATCAGCCAGAATATCTTCGCTGACACCCTTAGCAACACCTACAACGTGCTCTGCAGCCCAAGTTAAGGTCTCTTCCTGCTTTGAGAACTTGGAAGCCGGTGCCTTACATACTGGACAGAACTCTGGAGCAGAATCTCCTTCATAAACATAACCACATACCTGACAGACAAATTTAGCCATAATAGTAATCTCCTTTTCTGATAAAAATATTTATTGTTAATGTCAGCGGAAAAACCGCTTATTATTGTTTGTTACCATATCAATCAGGAACCGTGATAGGGGTCGGTGTCCTGATTGATAATAGTAATTGTTACTGATATGATAGTAGCATAAACCCACAAAGCTGTCAAGAGTTTTTTCAAAAATATAATAAAAAAAACTATTTTGTATCCTCTGAACATCTTTTGCATACCCCTTTAAATAGCAGGGCATGACTTTCTACGATGCCATCAATATGTGCCTGAGCGAGCTGATTTAAAGAATCAAGTGCTGTCATTGGGACATCCTGCAGGCAGCCGCATTTGCGGCATAAAAAGTGATAATGAGGAACGACATTTGGGTCAAAACGGTCAGATCCGTTATCCATCGGAATCCGCATCAGCTGACCATTTTCCTCAAGAACGCCTAGATTGCGATAGACAGTTCCAAGACTGATATTAGGGTGTGTCTGGCGGAGCGCCTGATAAACAGATTCAGCGCTTGGATGATCTGTGCGCCCTGTGAGATACTGAACAATTGCTTCACGCTGGCGGCTGTATTTTATCATAATTAAAAATCCCTTCTATGTAATAATAATTACTACTTTTGTTTTTATTATACAAAACTAAACGTAAGATGTCAACCACTTTCGGGGACTCTAGAATCTAATGAGTACAGTTCACGGATCATCCAATGTTTATGGCAAAGCCCGAAGGCGAATGGCTTTCACGAGGCGGACATTTGTGTGGAAAAACATATATGAATATGCTATGATATTTGATACCAGATTGCTGCGTGCTTTGCACTCCCGCAATCTTCAAAAACATGAGTAAGAAAAGCAGAGGTGCGCGAATGAGACTGACAGGAATACATATTAAAAGCTTTCGTGCAATCCGGGATGTCACAATTGATTCAGTGGAAAATGCCCTGATTCTTGTTGGACAAAATAATACCGGAAAATCCACGATAATAGATGCACTGCGTGTGGCACTTGGAGATATTGCGATAACAAAAAAGGATTTCAACTGGGATGGCGGCAATATTGAGATTGCGCTTACACTTGAATTGACAAAGGATGATTTGAAGCGTCTTTGCCGAAGAGGAATAATCAGCCGTTACAGAAAATTTGATTCTTGGTTTGAGGATTTTCAAAAGAAACTACCATCGTTTGTACCAATCTTTGAAACTGACGGTGAATCAATAAATGAGCGTGGTGAGCTGTCTTTTTGCTTTATTGCAAATAAGGATGGCAGAAAGCGCTATTTTGACGGCTTTAAAAAGAACAATCCTTATATTGAAAAGCTGCTTCCACGTATCTATAGTGTCAGTCCTGAGCGTGATATTGAGCGGCTGCAAAGTGATCTTTTGCTTCTTCGTGAGGACGCGCTGATTTCTAAAATGCGAAGTGGTTGTTGTCTGTTTGAGGAGGCAAAGACATGTGACCATTGCTTTTCATGCATTGGCTATATCAATCAGAAAAAACCAATTGAGCTTGATGCATTCGAGGCATCTAAGCTTTTAGACTACAAGCTGTACCAGATAAACCTTGAAGAGTTTTCAAAGAGTGTAAATGAAAACTTTAAGAAAAACGGCGGCCAGGATGAGATTGTCTACTCCATGAATAGAAATGTTGAACAGATGCTTCAGGTTACAACAGAAATCGGCAGTAAGACACAAAGACAGACACATACGCTTAGTGAGATGGGAGAGGGAATGCGAAGCATTTATCTTTTGTCTCTTCTTGAAACATATACAGAGATGCAGGAACAGCTTTCAAGTATATTGATGATTGAGGAACCAGAGCTTTTTCTTCACCCAACACTGCAGCGTGTGGCTGGTGAGATTTTGTATCGTTTGTCACGAAAAAATCAGGTTGTGTTTACAACTCATTCACCTAATCTTCTTGCAAACTTTAATAGCCGCGAAATTCGACAGGTAGTACTTGATAAGCAAGGACGTTCCATTGTGCGCGACAATACGGATATCAGTGTAATATTAGATGATTTGGGATATACGGCAACCGATCTGATGAATGTAAACTTTGTATTTATTGTGGAAGGAAAACAGGATAAAAACCGATTGCCTATTTTGCTTAAAAGATATTATTCTGAAATCTATGATAAAGACGGCAATCTGTCGCGCATCGCAATTATTACAACAAACAGCTGTACAAACATCAAAACGTATGCAAATCTAAAATATATGAACCAGGTCTATTTGAAAGATCAGTTTCTGATGATACGAGACGGTGACGGAAAAGACAGGCGAAAGCTGATAAGCCAGCTGTGTAATTATTACGAGGAGGCAGGAAAGCGCGATGTAGACCATCTGCCTAAGGTGCGTCCTCAAAATGTGCTTGTTCTGAAATATTATTCATTTGAAAATTATTTCTTTAATCCCAAAATCATGGCGCAGCTAGGTGTTGTCGAGTCAGAAAATGCATTTTATCAGACATTCTATGAAAAATGGCAGGAATATTTATCGAGACTTTCAAGCGGACAAAAGCTTATAAGTGTAATAGGTCACGATCTGACAGGACCAGAGGATGTAAAAGCACATATGGAAGAAATACGCATTTATATGCGCGGCCACAACATGTTTGACTGCTTCTATGGTCGTTTTAAAAAAGAAGAAAATGAACTTTTAAGCCGTTATGTAGCGCTGGCACCGCGAGAGGAATTTGCCGATATCCTCGATGCAATAGACCGTTTTGTATATTTTGAGAGTCGAAAGGTATGAAAGCCTACGGGTAATATGTTACAAAACGCGAAAAGAAATACTTTAAAAAGCAATCAAAATATGGTAAACTGATAGAGAAGCAGCAAAAGTTTTGGCTGCATGACAAAAAGTAAGTTAGTGTAAGTTAGGAGAAAGTTAGTAAATGGAAGAAATCAGCGAACACCGCATAGATAAGTGGGAAACACTTATGTTTACATACGAATCTGCGCTGAAGGAAATAGCAACAAAGATTGATATACTGAACAATGAATTTATCAAAATACATAATTACAATCCGATTGAGCATGTAACATCACGAATCAAGTCTTCGGAGAGTATTGTAAAGAAATTAAAACGCCATGGCCTGGAAGTTAATATGGACAACATGCAGAACTGCCTGAGTGATATAGCAGGCATCCGTATTGTCTGTTCCTTTACTTCTGATATTTACCGAATTGCGGACCGCATTAGCAGTCAGTCAGATATTCAAGTGCTGACCGTTAAAAATTATATCGCAAATCCGAAGCCAAATGGCTACAAGAGTTACCATATGGTTGTATCGGTTCCCGTATATTTGTCAACAGGACCGGTTAACGTGAAGGTGGAAATTCAGATTCGCACAATTGCGATGGATTTTTGGGCATCACTTGAGCATAAAATCCGCTATAAATTCGAGGGAAAAGCACCGCAGCATATCAATGAAGAGTTAAAAGCTTGTTCAGACATTGTAAATATGCTGGATGCAAAGATGCTTTCACTAAATGAAGAGGTGCAGGCATTGCCAAAGGTCGGCGTTGAGGAACATCACGAGGAAAACGTCAGGATGCAGAAGATGTGGGAGGAGAATAAAATAGTAGACAAACTTCAGAAAAAATAATACATCAAAGCGCCTGTGTATGTTTTCTAAAAAATTGAGAACCCTTTCAAGGGAATCATCTATTAGAAAAGGAGATTGCATATGAACATTTTGTTTTATGGTACAAAAAAGTACGATGAAGAGTTTTTTGATGCGATTTTGCCAGAGTATCCAGAGCTTTCGATTCATTATCTGGAGGCAAATTTGTCACCGGAGACAGCGGCATTAGCAGCAGGCTACGAGGCGATCTGTGCATTTGTTAATGCTAATATTGGGGCTAAGACAGTTGAACAGCTGCATCGTCAGGGCGTTAAATTAATTTTAATGCGCTGTGCAGGCTACAACAATGTAGATTTGAAAAAGACAGCAGAGTATGGCATAAAGGTTGCACGTGTGCCTGGCTATTCACCAGAGGCTGTTGCAGAGCATGCGATGGCATTGGCGCTCACAGCAAATCGTCATACGCACAAGGCTTATATCAAGTGCAGAGAAAATGATTTCAGCTTAAACGGACTGATGGGTGTAGATCTTTATAAGAAGACAGCCGGAATTATCGGTACTGGAAAAATTGGTATGGCGATGGCACGAATCTGCAGAGGTTTTGGCATGAGAGTGCTTGGCTATGATATGTATCCAAACCCTAATAATGATATCGAGTATGTAACGCTTGATGAACTGTTAGCGCAGAGTGATTTGATTTCACTTCACTGCCCGTTAACTGAGCAGACACATCACTTAATCAATCGTGAGTCCATTGCGAAGATGAAGGATGGCGTAATTTTAGTCAACACGTCAAGAGGCGGTCTTGTTAATACAGAGGAGCTGATTGAAGGTATCAGAAAGGGTAAGTTTTTTGCAGTTGGACTTGATGTTTATGAGGAAGAAAATGACAAGGTTTACGAGGATCTTTCAGGCACAATTCTGCAAAGCTCCACAATGGCAAGACTTTTATCATTCCCAAATGTCATGGTAACTTCTCATCAGGGCTTCTTTACGAGAGAGGCGCTTGAGGCAATCAGCCGCATCACACTTGAAAATGCAGCTGCATTTGAAAAGGGCGAAACACTTGTAAATGAGGTAACAAAGTAAACCCTAAAAGCACAACATGGTATAATAGGCTGCCGGAATCCGGTAGCCTTTGATACAAATATACATAGACAAAACATGAATAAACACTAATCAGAAGGGCGGTAAGGAACATTATGAAACTGTTAGAAGAAAGAATTCGCAAAGATGGTATTGTAAAGCCAGGAAATGTATTAAAGGTTGACAGCTTTTTAAATCATCAGATGGATATCGAACTGTTTTCAGAGATGGGAAAAGAATTTAAGAGACTGTATGAGGGTTGCCCAATCAATAAGATTCTCACAATTGAGGCAAGTGGCATCGGCATAGCCTGTATTGCAGCACAGTATTTTCATGTGCCGGTTGTATTTGCAAAGAAGACTCAGAGCATTAATCTTGACGGTGATGTGTATTCCACAAAGATTCAGTCTTTTACACACCGCAGAATTTATGATGTGATTGTTTCCAAGAAGTTCCTTTCCCCAGAAGATCATGTGCTGATCATTGATGATTTTTTGGCAAACGGATGTGCATTAGAGGGACTGATTGATATTGTAAAAAGCTCTGGTGCTACAATAGAGGGTGTTGGCATTGCAATTGAGAAGGGCTTCCAGAAGGGCGGCGATTTAATCCGCGGCAAAGGTATTCGCGTGGAGTCTCTGGCAATCGTTGATGGAATGAATGCAGAGACTGGAGAAGTTTTCTTCAGAGAGCAGTAATAAGAGAATAACAAATGAAACCCAGGGGATTCCTCTGGGTTTTACATTTGAAGCCACAACGCAAAGTGGTTTAAGAAAAATATATAAGAACAGCAGACAGAGGAAAAAAGATTATGAAACTTGTAATTCAAAGAGTAAATCATGCAAGTGTGACAGTAGAGGGTAAAGTAACAGGAGAAATTAAAAAAGGTTATCTTGTTCTTCTTGGCGTTGGACAAGGCGACGATGAGTCAATGGTGGAACGCTATGTAAAAAAGCTTCATAAGCTGCGCATTTTTTCGGATGAAGAAGGAAAAATAAATCGTTCAATCGAGGATGTAGGCGGTGAGGTGCTTGTAGTATCACAGTTTACGCTGTATGCCGACTGCAAAAAAGGTAATCGCCCAAGCTTTACGCAGGCAGGTTCCCCAGCAGAGGCAGAGCGCTTATACGAATATTTTTTAGAGGAATGCCGAAAAGAATTTGGCAAAGTCGAGCATGGTATTTTTGGAGCAGAGATGAAAGTATCACTCGAAAATGATGGACCGTTCACGGTAATCTGGGATAGCAGAGAATGGTAAATCTGTGAAAATTGAATGAAATTTTACTCAATTGGTTTTCAAACGCATAAATTTGTGATAGAATGGATTTATGTCATTCAAAGAAAGGGAGTCCTGGACACTGAATCAGGACAGGTGAAGGTAATGAGAAGAAGATTTTTAGCAGCAGCACTCGGTATTAGCATGGCAGTAGCTATGACTCCTGCAGCAGCATTTGCAGAGGAGACAAGCACAGAAGAGGCAACTGAGGTTGTATCAGAGGTTGCATCAGAAGATGAGACTGGTGCTGAGGAAGAATCAAGCGAAGCCGAGACAGAGGCATTTGATTATAGCGAAGGCTATGATGAAAAGGGATTTTTTGAAGGTGTGAAGGCACTTGATTATGTAACGCTGCTTGATTATTCCCATATGGAGCTGTCAGATGAAATCATTCCATCTGATGAGGCTGTGCAGAGCCAGATTGATAAGACATTAAGCTCTTATACAAAGACAAACCAGATCACTGATGAAAATCGTCTGATCGAGGATGGTGATACTGTAAATATTGATTATGTAGGTTCTGTTGATGGTGTTGAGTTTGAGGGCGGAAGCACTGACGGAAAAGGTGCAACTGTTACCATTGGCGTAACAAGCTTTATCGATGGATTTTTAGATCAGCTGATCGGTCATGCACCGGGCGAGAACTTTGATATCAATGTTACATTCCCAGATCCATACACTAATAACACAGATTTAAGCGGCAAGGATGCTGTTTTCAATATCACAATCAACTATATCGAAGAGAAGATAACACCAGAGTTTGATGATGATTTTATCGCTGAGAATCTGCCGGATTATGAGAGCGCAGAGGCATATCGTCAGAGCGTCTATGACAATCTGTACAAGCAGAACATGTATAACGCACTGTTCCAGTATGTAGTAGAAAATTCCGAGATCAAAGATGTACCGGAAGAGGTTGTTGATACAGTTTACAATGAGCGCTATCAGTATTATACCTCTATCGCATCTATGTACGGTGTAGGAATAGATGCTTTCTTATCTGCAAATGGACTTGATGAGGATTCCTTCAGGGATATGTGCAAGACATATGCAGGAAACTATCTTGTACTGCAGGCCGTTATGGAAACTGAAGGTTGGGAGATGACAGCAGATATTGCAAAGGAATCTTTAAACTTTACTGATGAGGATTACGAGAAGGCAGTTGGTGTTTATGGTGAGCCATATGTAATGTTTGCAGCAAGCACTGATTATGTGTTAGGAAAGCTTTCAGAGAACGTAACCTTAGTCGAGATGGAAGAGGAGTCTTCAGAAGAAGTTTTTGAGGAAGCATCTTCTGAGGTGTCTTCCGAGGAGGTATCTTCCGAGGAAGTTTCCACAGAGGAAGCATCTTCTGAGGCAGAGTAAAACATTCTTGTATATAGGATAATAACAAAGATCATTGTCTGATTGATTACAAACAGGCAAAAAGCCTCGTTGGAGCGGTAAATGCTTCTTCGGGGCTTAAAAAATGTTAACTATTCAGAGCCATGCAAAATTGCTTTCTGTGAATGCTTGCATTCAGACAGAATAGCAATTTTATATGGCGAGGTAACCACATGAGCAAAATAGAAGCATCGAAGATGCGATTTTGCGAATGGGGTTCTGAATAGTTACAAAAAATGTTAAAAAGAAAAAGCGACAGTTTGGGGAAGAAAAAAAGGAGAAAAATTATGGAAGAGAAAACAAAACCACAGGCAAGAACGCGGGATTTGGGAAAGGGAAGCATACCAAAACTTCTTGCACAGCTTGCGATTCCGGTTGTTGTCGCACAGATTGTCAATTTGCTTTACAACATTGTAGACAGAATTTATATCGGACATATTCCGGGAATAGGTGCGGCAGCGCTTACTGGTGTTGGCTTGTTTGCACCAATTTTAATGTTGATAAACGCGTTTGCTATGCTGTCTGGTTCAGGCGGAGCACCAAGAGCAGCAATATTCATGGGAAAGAAGGACAATGAAACGGCAGAGAAGATCATGGCAAACTGCTTTTCATTGATTTTAATTTTTGCAATTGGACTTACCATTTTATTTTCTATTTTTGCACCAAAGCTTCTTATTTTATTTGGAGCTAGTGATGCGACGCTGCCGTATGCAGTTGAGTACGCGCGAATTTATATTTTTGGAAGTATTTTTGTGTTGATTGTTCTTGGAATGAATCTTTTTATCACAACACAGGGCTTTTCTAAAATCAGCATGATGACTACTTTGATTGGTGCAGTCATTAACGTTATACTTGACCCGATTTTTATTTTTGTGTTTGATATGGGTGTGCGTGGTGCAGCAATAGCAACTGTTTTAAGCCAGGCAGTTGGTGCCATCTGGGTGCTTCGTTTTTTGACAGGAGAGAAGACAATCCTGAAATTAAAGCTGTCTAACATGAAACTAAACCCGAAGGTGTTTGGACCGTGTCTTGCACTTGGTATTTCAAGCTTTGTAATGATTTCCACAGAGAGCCTTTTGTCGATCAGTTTTACATCAAGTCTTGCCCGTTATGGCGGTGATGTGGCAGTTGGTGCGATGACCATTATCACAAGTGTGAATCAGCTTATCACTATGCCTCTTCAGGGTATCTGTCAGGGTGGTCAGCCAATCATAAGCTATAACTTCGGAGCCGGAAATAAGGATCGCGTAAAGAAGGCCTTCTTTACTCAGTTTTTTGTGTGCGCTGCATTTACCATTGCCGGATGGCTAGTCATGATGATTGTACCACAGCTGTTTGCAGGTTTATTTACATCAGATACGAACCTAGTAGATTACACTTCATGGGCACTTCACATTTATATGGCGGGTATATTCTCGATTGGTTTTCAAGTGAGTTGTCAGCAAAGCTTTATGGCACTTGGCCAGGCGAAGGTAAGTCTGCTTTTGGCATGCTTAAGAAAAATTGTGCTGTTGATTCCGCTTATATTTATTTTGCCGTGCTTCTTGGCAGACAAGGTATTTGCTGTCTTTTTAGCAGAGCCAATCAGCGATATTTTGGCAGCAACTGTAACGACAATTACATTCTTAACACGTTTTGATAAGATTCTTGAAGTAGGTGTGCAGGTAAAAAAAGGTGATTGATAAAATTTCGCTCCTGTGTTAACATAAAGAAACAACAGGGAAAACAAAAGCGGGAGGAAATCGTAATGGTTACTTTAAAGGAAATTGCGCAGCACTGCGGTGTTTCAGTTACAACGGTGTCAAATATTGTAAATAATAGTCCCAAAAAGGTCAGGGATGAGACACGTAAAAAAGTAATGGAAGCGATCGAGGAACTTGGGTATCATCCAAATTACTTCGCGCAGGGGCTGCGTAGACAGCGCACTAAGACAATTGGTGTTATCACTGAGGATCTTGCGCAGTTTACGACGCCGGAGATTGTCGAAGGCATTATGAAATATTGTGAGGAAAAAAAGTATCGTGTCCTTCTGCAGAATCTTAGGCTGTATTCAAGATGGCAAGATAAATGGTACAATGATGAAACGTTAATCCATAGTGTATTAGATCCAGCTATGAAGGAGCTTGTAAGCATTAAGGCAGATGGACTGATATATATAGCAGGTCATGAGCGAGAGATACATCTGTTTGAAGAAAAAACAGACATGCCGCTTGTATTAGCTTATTGCTGCTCAGATGAAAGTATGACTTCTGTTGAGATCGACGATGAGGAAGGCGGCTATCAGATGGTGAGCTACATTTTAGCACAAGGATACAGAAAGCTTGGAGTGATAAGCGGACGTGCTGACAATATTCATGCAAAACGCCGTTTGCTTGGCTGTCAGCGAGCACTGTTTGAAGCAGGTATTCCGTATAATCCGTCATGGGTTCTTGATGCAAATTGGGAGCCTGAAAAGGCATATACGATGACAGCTAAGTTAGTGAATGCTGGGGTAGATGCGATTTTTTGTATGTCAGACTGGATGGCAGGCGGTGTGTATAACTGTATTCATGATATGGGACTTGAAGTGGGAAAGGATATTGCTGTTACTGGATTTGATAATAAGAAGGTTGCAAATTGGTACATTCCCAAGATGACAAGCAGCCGCCTTCCTCTTCTTGAGGTTGGAACAGAATCGGCAAGACTGTTGTTTGAAAAGATAGAAAAGCAGGACAGTGATGATAATGGAGCTGATAGTGATACGGTAAAGCACATTAAAATTCCATGTGAGATAAAAATACGCGAGTCAGTTCCAAAGCGAAATGAGTAAGAATAAAAACGGTAAACAAATTAGAGGAGCAGTCGGTAAGGCTGCTTCTTTTTTTTGCATGATTTTGTAAATTGGGATCGGAATAGTTAGTATTTTGCAAAATGTAAAAGAGTAACGCTAAACAAACAGTAGAATGGTAAAGCAACACAAAAAAACAGGCTGAATACATAAAGAATATAAAAATAAGTATGCAAAATAGACAAATATAAAAATAAAATCAAATTAGGTATTGACAAAATGCCTGCAAAGTGACATAATGAGATTAACAAAAGAAAAACGTTACACCAAATAAAAAAGAAAGGTAGTGGAGCAGTTGGAAAAAAAAAAGATGACGAAAAAAAAGTGGAAGTCCATACGGTTGTTTTTGTATGTAGCACCTTTCATTGCATTGGTAATTATATTTAGTTACTATCCGTTATACGGATGGATTTACGCATTTTATGATTATCGTCCGCCAAAGCCATTTTCTGAGGCGCAGTTTGTTGGCTTAAAATGGTTTAAGTCACTGGTTGAGAACGATGTTAAGATCAAGCAGATTGTTCAGGTATTAAAAAATACATTTGCGATGAGTGCGTTAACACTTGGTACATCATGGCTTCCAATGCTGTTTGCTGTATTTTTAAATGAGATTCGATGCGTGAAGTTTCGTAAGTTTGTCCAGACTGTTACAACGCTTCCAAACTTCGTCAGCTGGGTTCTTGTATATTCAGTTGCATTCAGCTTGTTTAACAGTACAGGTATGGCAAATACACTGTTAATGAAGCTTGGATTTACAACAGAGCCAATTTTGTTTTTACAGTCCACAAAGCATGTTTGGTTTACTCAGTGGCTGTGGCTGACTTGGAAGAATCTTGGTTGGGCGGCAATTATGTACATAGCAGCAATTTCTGGTATTGATGATGAGCTGTTTCAGGCAGCAAAGGTTGACGGTGCAAACCGTATGCAGCTGATTCATCATATTACAATTCCAAGTTTGATTCCGACTTATTTTGTTTTGCTGATGATTAACATTGCAAACTTCTTAAACAACGGAATGGAGCAGTATTACGTATTTCAGAACGCATTTAACAAACAGTACATTCAGGTACTTGATCTTTACGTATATAATACCGCAATGGGAAGCGGAAGCTATTCCGTATCTGTTGCAATTAGTATGTTAAAGAGTGTAGTCAGTGTAATTCTTCTTGTAGGTGCAAATACCTTCTCGAAGAAGGTACGCGGCGAGAGCTTTATCTAACTTGGATCGGAGGGCAGCTTAGATGAAAAAGGAACAAGTTCATCAACATAAGACAAAGATGAAGGAAAGCTTCGGCGACCGTATGGTCGGTGTTATCTGTTACATCATATTCAGCCTGTGCGCGCTAGTCTGTGTATATCCGTTTTACTACATCTTTATCAATACAATCAGTGCAAATGATTTAAGCGCCAGAGGCGTGATTCTTTTCTGGCCGAGAGGAATTCATTTTCAGAATTATGTGAGCGCACTAAAGATTGACGGTTTATTTCAGGCAGCAAAAATTTCTCTTGGAAGAACAGTAATCGGAACATTTTGTACTGTAGGTGCATCAGCATTCTTAGGTTATATGTTTACTCAGGAAGATATGTGGCACAAAAAGTTCTGGTACAGACTTTTAGTTGCAACAATGTACTTTAATGCAGGAATTATCCCATGGTTTTTGACAATGAAAAATATGCATCTTACAAATAACTTCCTTGGTTATATTTTGCCGGCAATTGTTTCTCCATTTAACATTATCCTGACAAAGACGTTTGTGGAGTCTGTTCCAAAGGAACTTCAGGAGGCAGCAGAGATTGATGGTGCAGGAACTATAAAAGTATTTTTGAAGATTATGATTCCTGTTATTAAGCCGATTATGGCAACAGTTGCTATTTTCTCAGCAGTTAATCAGTGGAATGCATTTCAGGATACACTTCTTTTAATGACAGATACGAAGCTGTATCCGCTGCAGTTTATTTTGTATCAGTATTTGAATCAGGCAAGTTCCTTAAAGGCACTGGCAAACAGTTCTGCAAGCTCAGGCGCTATGGCAGCTGCTTCCGCAACAGCACAGACAGCGACGAGTGTGCGTATGACTGTTACGATTTTGGTTGTTGCACCAATCATGTTTGTATACCCGATTTTCCAGCGATATTTTGTAAAGGGTATTATGGTAGGAGCAGTTAAGGGCTAAAGGGTCAAAAGGAAAAATTAAAGTAAATTAAAGTAAAAATCAAAGAAAATCAAAGAAAATCAAAAAGGAGGATTTTACTATGAAAAAGAAAAATGTAGCAAGCATGGCAATGGCAGCGATGATGGCAGCAGGCGCACTTCCAATGAATGCGTGGGCAGCACCAGAAGTGAATCATGATGAACCCCTGACAATCGAAGTTTACGATGTGGCAGCAAACTATCAGGGTATGCAGACTGGATGGTACGCAAAGGAAATCAAGGATCGTTTCAACATCGAGTTAAACATCGTTGCGCCGCAGGTATCTGGTGATGCAGCATCTCTTTACCAGACACGATGTGCATCTGGTGATCTGGGTGATATTATTATTCTGGATAATGCAGATATGCAGGATTGTGTTGATGTAGGTCTGATCGCAGATATCAGCGAGGATCTTCCAAATTATGAGAATCTCATGAAATATGATGAGCAGATTAGTCTGTTTAATGATTCGATAAATGAAGTAATCGGAACGGAAGGCGTTTATGCAATTCCGGCAGAGATGAACTCCAATGGACCGACTGAGTACAAGGAAGATACTGTAGCTGTAATGCCAAGACTTGAGTGGGATCATTATGTAGAAGTTGGCGCACCAGAGATGAAAAATCTTGACGATCTGTTAGATACCTTAAAGAAGATTCAGGATGCTTATCCGACAAATGAGGCTGGAGATAAGACATATGCACTGAGCTTATGGCCAGATTGGGATGGCACAAGTATTGAGAATGTAAATCAGCTTACAAAGTGGTATGGTCAGGAAGTAAATGGTTCTATTTTACTGGGAACAGATAATTCCATCACACCATTAACTGATAAAGACGGCGCTTACTATAAGATGTTAAAGTTCTTATATAAGGCAAATCAGATGGGACTGGTTGACCCAGATTCCGCTACACAGGACTGGAATGCAGCATGTGACAAGATGCGTCAGGGAAGAGTTCATCTGTTCTGGTACAACTGGCAGTATGGTTTCTGGAATTCACCAGCTAAGGGTGAGGCTCGTCAGAATTATCGTGGTATTCCGCTAGAAGATCTGAATATTTATCAGGCATCAGATACCTACTATGGCGATGGCCGTGCATGGGCAGTTGGTTCTAACGTGTCAGATGAAGATAAGGCGCGTATCCTTGAATTTATGGATTGGCTTTGCTCACCAGAAGGTCTGACTATGCAGCATATTGGTCAGGAAGGCTTTATTTATACTGTAAATGATGATGGTACATATACACTGACAGATGCTGGTATGACAAGATTTGCAGATGATCCTCAGGTACCAGAAGAACTTGGCGGCGGTTCCTGGACTGATGGAAATAACCAGATAAATCAGTGGCTTGTTGCAAGTATTGAGATGAATCCAGAAACAGGAGAGACATTTGGAAGTGATTACTGGGCATCCTTCCTTGAAAAAAATAACACAGCAACAAACAAAGAGTGGAGTGAGAAGTTTGGTTCTGAAACTGAAGTTTCATATCTGGAGGAAAATGGAATGCTTAATATTGTTCCGAATGTAAACCTTGTACTTCCAATTGATACAACCGATATCGCGCTGATCAGAAGTCAGTGTGGCGATCAGGTCAAGGCAACATCCTGGCAGGCAATCTTTGCATCAGATGATGCTGAATTTGATCAGATGTGGGATGAAATGTGTGTTACACTTGAAGGTCTTGGATGGGACCAGCTTGTTGAGTTTGATACAGATAAGTATCAGGCAGTAGTAGATGCAAGAGAGGCAGCAGTAGCAGAGTAAATGAAAATGAGTTGTTCTGGGCTGCATATATAAAGTGATCTGAGGTCAAAGGGGAAAAAGAAAAAAGGAAAAGACAGACACAGCATGGATGATCTGGCGGGGAAAGGCAAAACTGCTATTCTCCGCCTTTTCTATAAGAAAAGGAGAAAAAAATATTATGAAGCTTTATATTAACGAAAAAAATAGAAAAGGTCATATTGAGCCGGAGATTTACGGGCATTTCAGTGAGCATTTAGGCCGCTGTATTTATGAGGGAATTTATGTGGGAGAGGATTCGCCAATCCCAAATAAAAATGGTATGAGAACAGATGTGGTTGAGGCTTTAAAGAAAATTAAGGTTCCTGTACTTCGCTGGCCGGGCGGCTGTTTTGCTGATGAGTATCATTGGATGGATGGTGTTGGTCCTAAGGAAAGCAGAAAGCAAATGATCAATACCAACTGGGGCGGTGTGACTGAGGATAATAGCTTTGGAACACATGAATATTTTGAACTGTGCGATCAGCTTGGCTGCAAAACATATGTCAACGGAAATGTTGGAAGCGGCAGTGTGCGTGAGATGAGCGAGTGGGTTGAATATATGACATTAGATGGTGTGTCACCGATGGCAGATCTCAGAAAGAAAAATGGCAGAGAAAAGCCGTGGAGAGTGGACTATTTTGGTGTTGGAAATGAAAACTGGGGATGCGGCGGAAATATGACACCTGCTTACTATGCTGATCTTTATCGCCGTTATCAGACATATGTGAGAACATATGACAGCAATGCACCGATCTTTCGTATCTGTGGCGGTGCGAATGCTGATGATTATAAGTGGACAGAGGTGGTGCTTCGCGAATGTTTTGCAGAGCCGGCACCAAAAGAAGTACATGGCATGATGGATGGTCTGTCTGTTCATTATTATTGCGGCGCAGAAAAGGGACCACATAAGGGAAGTGCGACAGACTTTTCAGAAGATGATTACTGGTACACAATGAATCGTGCGCTCGGCATGGATGAGTTGATTTACAGACATGGTGCAATTATGGATCAGTATGACCCAGATAAAAAAATCGGTATGATGGTGGATGAATGGGGCTGCTGGCATGATGTAGAGCCGGGAACAAATCCGGGATTTTTGTTCCAACAAAGCACAATGAGAGATGCACTTGTAGCAGGAGCTACATTTAATATTTTCAATCGCCATTGTGATCGTGTGAAGATGGGATGTATCGCACAGATTGTAAACGTGCTTCAGTCAGTTATTTTAACAGATGGACCAGAAATGATTCTTACACCGACCTACCATGTGTTCCATATGTATCGTTTCCATCAGGGAGCCGAGCTTCTTGAGAGTTGCCTGTCTGAGACAAAGAAGGTAGGAAATGATAAGTATCAGATGGATAACATTCAGCAGTCAGTATCACAGGATAAAGATGGCGTAATTACTATAACACTTGTCAATACATCACTTGATGGTGAGGAGAATATCGAAGCTGTTTTGATGGAGGAGACACCTAAAAAGGCAGAGGGCTTTATTCTTCACGGCGGATTAAATGATTATAACGAGTTTGGGAAAGAACCGGTTTTATATGAGAAGCCGCTTGATGTGCAGCTGACACAGCGCGGTGTGAAGTTTGTGGTACCGGCATGCTCAGTAGTGACGGTGCGTGTGAGGGAATGAAATGCTGATTGCAAAACCAAGAGTAAGTGAACAGATTATACAAGGAATCAGACAGAAAAATACATTGCTCTTGCTGTCACAGGCAGGTACAATTCGATTTATACCGATGTCCGATTGTGCAGTGCGAATTATCTGTACGAAAGCGGATTGTAAGGATACAAAAGAACCGATTTTGCCGAAGGAAGCCTTTGCACAATGGTCATTTGCAGAAGATGACCAATACATTTCTATTAGGCTTGCAAAGCTTACGATAAAGATAAATAAGAAAACCGCTTCCATTTCTTATTATAGACCAGATGGCACACGTTTGCTGAAGGAGCGAGATAGGGATAGTAGAACTATGGAGGCGTTCCAGTCTTACCGTATGGAGCAGGCAGGAAAGATTACGCATATTCAGACAGCAGACGGCGTGAAACAGTTTGTAAAGGATGCAGTTCGTGTGCCCGATAAGCAATTATATCATACTAGGATGCATTTTGAGTGGCAACAGGGGGAGGCGCTGTACGGACTTGGCCAGCATGAGGAGGGCGTGCTTAATCTTCGCGGTCATCAGGTGTATCTTCATCAGGCAAATCGAAAGATTGCGATTCCGCTTTTGGTGTCAAGTCTTGGATATGGCATTTTAATGAATACATCGAGTACAATGATTTTTAGCGATACAGAGTACGGTTCGTATTTGTATACTGAAGCAGTACCCCAGCTTGATTTCTATTTTATCAATGGTGAAGGAATGGATGGTGTTGTACGTGAGTACAGAAGGCTTACGGGAAAGGCATCAATGCTTCCGCGGTGGGCATTTGGCTATCTGCAGTCACAGGAGCGCTATGAGTCTCAGAAGGAAATTTGCCAGGTGGCCAAAGAATACCGAAAACGTGGTATTAGTTTGGATGGTATTGTGTTGGACTGGTGTTCTTGGGAGGACGGAATGTGGGGACAAAAAAGCTTTGATCACAGCCGTTTTCCAGATCCATCAAACATGATTCAGACACTTCATGATGAGGATGTTCACTTTATGATTTCAATTTGGCCGAATATGGATCCAAAGTGTGAAAATCACAAAGAAATGAAAGAAAAGAATTTGTTGCTTCCATTTTCAGATATTTATGATGCAAGGAATGAGCAGGCAAGAAAATGCTATTGGGAACAGGCAAAACAAGGATTATATCAGTATGGTGTAGATGCGTGGTGGTGTGATTCAAGTGAGCCATTTACACCTGAATGGAGCCATACAGAACGCGTGGAGCCAGCTTTACAGTATGAAGAATATAAGAGGACGGCAGGAGATTATCTTGGAGAGGAGCATACGAATGACTTTGCACTGTATCATGCAAGAGCTATCTATGAGGGACAAAGAAGTGAGATAAAAGGCAGCGATAAGCGTGTCTTTAATCTTACGAGAAGTGCATGGACAGGTCAACAAAAATATGGTGCTGTTATGTGGTCAGGAGATACCGCAGCCAGTTGGGAGACTCTTCGCCGCCAGATTCCAGCGGGACTGAATTTTTGTGCTAGTGGATTTCCATACTGGACAGCAGATATCGGTGCGTTCTTTGTAAAAAGAGGAGATTACTGGTATTGGGATGGTGAGTATGATGATACCGTGGAGGATCCAGCATATCTTGAACTATATACGCGATGGTATCAATGGTGCTGTTTTCTTCCTATATTTAGAGGACATGGTACGGATTGTCGACGTGAACTGTGGAATTTTAAGGGAGCGGATGGTGTATTTTATCAGTCTATGCTTCGAGCAAATAAGCTTCGGTATGAACTTCTTCCTTATATATATTCGACAGCAGGAAAGGTATGGCTGTATGATGCATCTATGATTCGTATGTTGGCCTTTGATTTTCCAAAAGATGCTAAGGCACTTGAGATTACAGATCAATATTTATTTGGAGAGAGCCTGATGGTATGTCCTGTGACAGAAACCATGTATTATAAGAAGAGTGCGACAGGAGCAGAAAAGCAGGAAAATCCGAGTAAAGTTCGTGATGTATATTTGCCAGAAGGCTGCGGATGGTATGATTTTTGGACAAATACGTATTATGAGGGTGGTCAGTGGATCGAGGCAGAGGCACCGATTGAGCGTATACCATTGTTTGTAAAAGAAGGAAGCATTTTGCCAATGCAGCAGCCGGTGAATAGTACGGCAGAGATAGTAATGCCAGATAATCTCACATTTACTGTGTATGCAAAAAAAGACTGCATCTATGAGCTATATACAGATGACGGTGATGGATATGCGTATGAGAATGGTGCGTATACGCTAGAGACCTATATGTGGAATCAGAGCGAACAGATTCTTAGAGATAGCAAGGGCAGGGAAGTGGATCGCTTTCGTGTAAAAGTTGTTTCTGCTTATGGCAAAGTCTCAAAGTGACCGTGTAAAAAAGCTATGGCCAAGTAACATTTTGTGAAAGGAATAAAATTAAGAAAGGTTGGTATTACATTTATGAAAAAACAGGCATTTAATCCATATCTTCCGTCATGGGAATATATTCCAGATGGAGAACCATATGTATTTAATGGACGTGTGTATGTTTACGGATCGCACGATTTTTATAATGGATATGTATTTTGTATGGGTGATTACGTGTGCTGGTCTGCTCCAGTAGATGATCTGGGAAACTGGCGATATGAGGGTGTGATTTATAAAAAGACACAGGATCCGGAAAATTCGGATGGAACGATGTGTCTGTACGCTCCTGATGTCACAGTTGGACCAGATGGAAGATATTATTTATTCTACGTGCTTGATAAGCTTCCGGTTGTATCAGTTGCAGTTTGTGATACACCAGCAGGAAAATATGAATTTTTAGGATATGTTCATTATCCAGATGGCACGCGTCTTGGCGAAAAAGAAACAGATGAGCCACAGTTTGATCCAGGTGTAATCACAGAGAAAGATCAGACTTATCTGTACACAGGTTTTTGCGGAATTGGGGATAAGTCGAGAAGCGGCGCGATGGTGACAATCCTTGATAAAGATATGCTGACTGTGAAGACAGCACCGAAAATTATTGTGCCGGGAAGTGAGTACAGCAAGGATACGCCATATGAGGGTCACGCATTTTTTGAGGCTCCGTCTATTAGAAAGAGAGGCGACACATATTACTTTATTTATTCGTCTGAGGTTATGCATGAGCTTTGCTATGCGACGAGCAAGGAGCCTACGGGCGGCTTTAAATATGGCGGTGTAATTGTAAGTAACTGTGATCTTCATATTGATACATATAAGCCGGCAGATATGCCAACTGCATATGGTGCTAACAATCATGGAAGTATGGTTCAGATTGGAGATGACTGGTATATTTTCTATCACAGACATACAAACGGTACGTGGTACAGCAGACAGGGATGTGCAGAGCGCCTGACATTTGGTGAAGACGGCAGTATTTTCCAGGCAGAGATTACTTCATGTGGATTAAATGGCGGACCACTAGTTGGAGAGGGCTATTATCCGGCATATTTGGCATGCAATTTATTTACAAATGAGCCTTCTATTTATGTAGACGAACGTTTTCCTAAAATCATGCAGGATGGAAGAGATGGTGATGAGGATCCTGCATATCTTGGTGCAATTGTGGATAGTACAACAGTTGGCTTTAAATATTTTGATATGAAGAACATTCATCAAATTTCGATTGATGTTCGTGGTTATATAAAGGGAAGCTTTGAAGTAAAAACTGCATGGGATGGCAAAGTGTTGGCACAGATTCCTGTAGAGTACACGAATGTATGGAAACATTATAGTACACCAGTTGACATGCCAGATGGTGAGCAGGCACTTTATTTTACATTTAAGGGAGAAGGAAAGGGTTCACTGAAGGGCTTTTATCTGGAGCACTAGTAATTTCTGTGAAAGAGCGTTATAATCAAAACAGCGTTTTAGAGAGGAGAAGATCAATGATTCGACAAACAAAAACAGAAAATGGTCTGGTGCGCGGTATTGAGGCAGCCGATCCGCGTATCACAGCTTTTCGCGGTGTTCCGTTTGCTGCACCGCCTACAGGGAAGAATCGCTGGCGCGCACCTTTGCCGTGTGAGAATTGGGAAGGAATAAAGGATTGTGCACGCTTTGCACCGATTTCTGTGCAGGATACGCCAGGCATAGGTGATTCTCTATACAATAGAGAGTGGCATGTTGACCAGGATGTGCCTATGGATGAGGATTGTCTGTATCTAAATATCTGGACAGGAGCAAAAAGCGTGGATGATAGACGTCCAGTTCTTGTTTGGTATTTTGGAGGCGGCTATCAATGGGGCTATACAAGGGAGATGGAGTTTGACGGAGAGCGCCTTGCAAGACAGGGAGTTGTTGTTGTTACCGTCAATTATCGTGTGAATGTATTTGGCTTTTTGTCACATCCTCAGTTGACAAAAGAGCAGCCAGAAGCACCGTCCAATTTCGGAAGCCTTGATCAGAAGGCAGGTCTTGAGTGGGTTGTCAGAAATATTGCTAATTTCGGAGGTGATCCAAATAAGATTACAATTGCCGGACAGTCGGCAGGCGGTGCAAGTGTAATGTCGCAGCTCGCATGTGAAGAAAATGAAGGAAAAATTTCCGGTGCGCTTGTGATGAGCGGTATGATTGGAAGTCCTTATGAAAAGACACGTTTTGGCACACCGACACCTTTAGCTACGGCAGAGCAGATCGGAAAAGACTTTTTTGAATTTCTTGGCGTAAAAACCTTAGAGGAAGCAAGAGCACTTGATGCATTTGAGATTCGTGATAAGTATTCTGATTTTGCTAAGGATCATCCGCGTATGTATACTGTGATTGACGGTGTATTCTGCAAGGAAGACCCGTACAAAAAAATGCTTGAAGGAAGAGGCCTTTTAGTGCCTCTTATGGCAGGAAACACATCAGATGAGTTCTTAAATCATATTGAAGCTAAGGACGGCGAACAGCTTTTAAAAAAGGCAGAGGAACTTTTTAAAGATAAGGCAGATCAGTTTTTGTCATTTGAAGAAAATAAAAAGCAGACACCAGAGGGCTTTTCGCCTGTCAGTGGAATTGAGTACAGCGTAAAGCGAGCATTTTTATCAAGAAAAGCTACAGGCTGTAATCAAAACAGCTATTATTATCGTTTTGATGCTGATATTCCAGGATGGGACAATGCAGGCACATTCCACTCGTGTGATTTATGGTTTTTCTTTGAGACACTTGCCAAATGTTGGCGTCCATTTGACGGCCATCACTATGATCTGGCGCGTCAGATCAGCAGTTATTTTGTCAACTTTATTAAAACTGGCAATCCAAACGGAAATGATTATAATGAAAATAAGCTTCCAGAGTGGAAGCCATACTGCGATGCAGACCGCTATGAAATGAATTTTACAAAAGATGGCGCAGCAGGTGGAAGTACAGAGACTGAAAGAATGCGCTTTTTACTGGATAATGCAGAATAATTAAAAAAACAGGCAGAGAAGATCTTAATAGATTTTCCTCTGCCTGTTGGCGTTATCAGTTAATTATTTTTCTTTACAAAATGAATGCTTTTTAAATCAAAGTTGCTTCCAGGCAGGAATAAAAGAGTAACTGTCTGAGAGCCGGAGAGTACATTAACTGGGAAGCATTTTGTCGTATAGTCTTCGCTGTATGTAAATTCAGCAATGTTTAATGATTCCTCTTTGCCGTTTGAGGTGCGCACATGAATGGTATTTTTTGCAATCGGGGAACGTCCAGTGATCTCGATTACGGCAGAGGTCTCGTTTCCAAAATCCATATCTGTGTATTCAATTGTCACATTGTTTCCAATTCCGGTGATAGCATTGTCTGTGCGGCAGAAGGCATCGCCGTAAATACGGTCAATATCAGATGCGGCAAATGTGGTCCATGCCTTTTCCAATCTATGGAAAGTTAATCCGCCTATATGAAGCTTACGGTCTGTCACTTGTATTGTAAAGGTAGTTACACCTTTTAAGCGCTTTGGAAGTCTAAATGTTTCTTCCTGATACTGATCCCAGATCATCTTTTTATCATAGCGTCCAGTACAAAGAATTGTACCAGGTTTAGATTTTGTTTTTCCTTCAATAAAGGTCAGATCAACAGGCTGACTTTCAGTCTCAAAAATTGGAATTGTGACAGTATCAGTTCCAAACGTGCCAAAATCAAAAGGACCGTAAGTGATACTGGTAGTTCCTTCAGAACCAGTTGCGGTGCCGTGAGCATTTCCATTTGCCACTTCACCTTCAGCATATGTATATAAAGAACCGACAGTAAAGCTATATGGATCAAGATTCATAGTTCCGATTTGCTCTGCTTTAAATTCAAGCATTGAATAAAGAACAGTGCAGCCGCGGCCATTTGTTACGCTGCATCGAACAAAGAAGTTGCCATCAGCAAAGGCTAGAATGCGAATGTGAGTGTCATCAATTTGTTCAAGTGTGGCGTATGGCACGACAACACCCTCAGCGTTTGTGACCTTCCAGTCAAGCGGCTGTGCTGCTGCATTTGCAGGATGAGTAACAGCGCTAATTACAGCAGATGGTTTGCTTGCTGTCAAAATACAAGGGTCCTCGCAGGAAAGAGTAATGCTTCTAACAGGAATATCAGTGGCATGACTGACTGCATCAGCAAGTGGATCGCGAGTAATCGTCATAATGTGAAGATCATCAGAGCAGCGATTTTTGCAGGCAACTGTATTTAATGTTAAAACAGCATCCTTCAATCCATCAGATGATGCAGTTACGGTGATTGTTCCGGCATTTAATGTCGGCGCAATAATGGCTAAAAGCTTTCCGGAGAACAGGCGTCGGCAGTCACCCTTGTAAGGCTCATAGTCTGTACTGTCGCCATTATCAAGTCCGGCAAGCAGTCCTTCGCCTTCCACTGTAACGTGAACTCTATTAGTTGCATTATCAACAGGATAGCCGTCTGCGTCAAGTGCATCAATCGTAACAAAGATCAGTTCTTCACCATTTGCAGGGACTTCTAATCGGTCTGCACTAAGGCGAAGAGATGAAGAATCACCAAAGGAATGTTTAGTATCACGGGCAATTTCATTTCCAGCTTCATCGTAAGCGATTGCAGTAAGCACACCTTTTTTATAAGGAAGTGACCAGTCAGCGATTATGTTATCTTCTTGTGTGTGTGCAAGCTTTTTCTCACCAATAAGAGTATCATTAAAAAATAGAGCAGCCTTTGGTGCATTTGTGTAAACGCGAACATCAATCATCTGACCAGGATTAAAGTCCCAGTAAGGCAGGATGTGGATCATAGGATTTGTTTTTGCGTCTGTCCACACACTTTGATAAAAATAGTAGGCATCCTTTGGAAAACCGGCTGTGTCGATCTGTCCAAAGAAGGAATTTCGAGACTGATACGGTGTAGGTTCACCAATATAGTCAAAGCCAGACCACAGAAACTGTCCTAAGGAAAATGGCATATGAAGATCAGAAACAGCGCAGAACTGCTGGTTTTTTGCACCCCAGTTTACAGTACTGTTTCCAAGGCTTGAGCATTGACCATCATCGTCAGTCAGTAATGGTTTTGCAAGCGGAAAATGATATATGCCGCGGCTTTGTACTGTGGAGCTGGTCTCACTTCCATAGATGACCCAGTCTGGATGATCGGCGTGCTGTTTATTATAGAGTCGCTCAGCATAGTTGTAGCCTGCAATCTTTAATATGTCAGCACATTTTCTTGCATTTTCGCCCTGCATGAAGTTTGAGCCGATTGTAGGGAGTGCATGACCATATGGGTCGTGGAGCAGCACCTGTTCTTTCAAGTAGCGTGTAATTTCCTGGCCGTGTTCATTGGCGTGCGTGTCATAAATTTCATTTCCGATGGACCAAAGAATTACACAAGGGTGATTTCGGTCACGACAGATCCAGCTTTTGACATCACGAGCACTCCATTCTTTAAAGAAGCGTGCGTAATCGTAAGTGGTCTTACTCATTTCCCACATGTCAAATGCTTCATCGACGATGAGAATACCCATTTCATCAGCTAACTCTAAAAGCTCGACAGCAGGCATGTTGTGGGTGGTGCGCACCGCATTAACACCCATACTCTTTAAGATCGTAAGCTGACGTTTAATTGCAGAGCGGTTTACAGCAGAGCCAAGTGCACCAAGGTCGTGATGCTGGCAGACACCTTTTAATTTTATGTGGACATCATTTAAGAAAAAGCCCTCATTTGTGTCAAAACGCGTTGTGCGAAAACCAGTTGTGATAGTCTCAGTCTGAATTGCTGTGCTATTTTCAGACAGCGTACAGACGATTTTGTAAAGATTTGGTTCATTTATGTCCCAAGGCTGTATATTTGTTAGTGTGACTGGGGTGTCCTTAGGGATTTCAGAAAGAATCACAGTGCCGTCTAATGTCTGTACACAGAAAGAAAGAGACAGAGAAGCATTTGGATTGTCATTTTCAGATGCGAAGAAATCCTTAGCAGACTGTTGAATGCCTTCTTTTTCCAATGTAGTGTGCATGCAAAGCGACCAATTGCCATTTTCTAGGCGGTGTGTTTCGGCAGCGATACCGTCAGATGCTATGTGGACAGCTGGAACCTTTTTAAGCCAGACACTTCGATATATACCGGCACCAGAGTACCAGCGGCTATTAGGTGACTGGTAACGTACATGAACAAGAATTGTATTTTCTCCTGTTTTCAAAAATGGTGTCAAACGAACCTCAAATGAGGAGTAACCATATTTCCATTCACCGGCCTGCATTCCATTTACAAATATTGTACAGTCCATGTAGACACCCTCGAAGTAGAGAAGCCAGTCATCATCAGATGACGCGTCAAAGGGGAGAATATCACTGGAAATTGTTTTTTGATACCAGCCTTCGCTGTTTTCATAATGATCAGCACTGTTTGCAATTAGCCAGTCATGTGGAAGATTGACAGGATGAAATCGCGAATCATTTTGTGCTGGAAGAGTAGGTGAAAGTGTTGTAGCAGTTTCAGATAAGGGCTGCTTAAAAAAGAGCCATTCTGAGTTGATGCGTCTGCAAGTATTCATAAAAAACCATGCCTTTCTGTGACCTGTCGGGATCTCGGCAGGCACTATTTAATTAAGGCTACTTTAGCATATAAGCTTTTAAGGTGCAACATATAAGTTTAATTAAGGATATTGGCATTTTGGGGGAGTCTATGTTATAGTTTTGTTAACAGCAGGAAAGGAGAAGACAATGAAAAGTTTTAATTGGTTCAATGATTTAAGTTCAATTTTAACTTTAGATTTAGCAACTGCAGCAGTTGAGGAAACGGAGCCTGAAAGTATGGAATTTCTGGCAAATGAGCTTGGCGATAAGGTGGAAAAGCTAAGCCAGATTTCATGGAAAGAAATGTTTGAGAGGTATGTGCCGGTTGTATGTGACTATTTGCTTCGCGTTGCATTAGTATTAGTGATCTTTTTTGTCGGCAGAAAGCTGATTAAAAAGATAGTAAGCTTATGTGATCAGGCATTAAAACGTCATGGCATGGAGGTGACTGTGCGCCGCTTCTTTTGCAACGTGATCAATGCACTTGGCTATATTTGTATGTTGGGCATATTGTTGCAGACGGTAGGACTGACGGCAACATCGCTGACTGCACTTGTAGCATCTGCTGGTGTTGCAGTTGGTCTTGCGCTTCAGGGAAGTCTTTCTAACTTTGCAGGAGGCGTGCTGATTTTACTGATGAAGCCGTTTGTCATTGGTGACTACATTGTGCAGGGAAATACAGAAGGCACAGTAAAGGAAATCGGTCTGGTGTATACAGAATTAATTACAGCAGATAATCGTCTTATTGTAATTCCAAATGGTACGCTGATTGACAGCAGTATTGTCAATGTAACAGCAACGGGAAAGAGGCGTCTTGAGTTATCTGTGGGAATCGGATATAAGTCTGATTTAAAAAAGGCAAAGGAAGTGTTGATCCGTCTGGGAGAAAATGATCCCGCAAGAGATCCGGAAAATCCTGTCAATGTATTTGTGGCAGAGCTTGCCGAAAGCTCCGTAAATTTAGGACTTCATGTGTGGGTTTCATCATCAGAATATTGGAATGCAAAGTGGCGCCTCACAGAAAATATTAAGATGGCATTTGATGAGGAAGGAATTGAAATACCGTTTAAGCAGGTTGAGATTTCAGTAACAAAAATGTAAAATGAAAAAAACTTGACAGCAGTCATATACCATGATAATCTATACATAGATATACGAGGTATTGGCTGCGAAGTTTATTCAAGAAGGAAAGGAGTATTATGAGCGTTAATAAAGAATTGGTAAAGGGAAGCACATCTATGTTAGTACTTGGTGTGCTTGAGGAGAAGGAAATGTATGGCTATCAGATCATTAAAGAATTGGAGCAGCGTTCTGAAACTGTTTTTTCCCTGAAGGAAGGAACACTTTATCCGATTCTTCATGTGCTGGAGCAGGATGGCTTTCTGGAAGCATATTGGGAGGATACGAGCTCAGCGAGAAAGCGCCGCTTCTATAGGATTACAAAAAAAGGGAGAAAAGAGCTGGACAGACAGAAAGAGGAATGGAAGGAATATGCAGGAGCAGTAGGAAGGGTGCTGCAGCTGCAAAATGCGTAATATGCGAAAAAGTGACATAGCGCTTTGCTGAATATTTCTGATCTAAAGTATATGAGGAAAGGGAAGGTGATTTTATGAGTGATATGGGGACGAATGGTGCTAATCAGACAGATAATGGACATATAGAAAAGATGAATGCCTTTCTTGACAGGGTAACAGAGGAAATTGTTGGCTTGAGAGAAAAAAAGATGGTTCGTGAGGAGATGGAAGATCACATTGAGGACGAGGCATTTGAGCTCATGGACGAGGGAATGAATGAGAGCGCAGCTTATGTAGAGGCGGTGAGTCGCATGGGTGATGCAAATGAGCTTGCGCATGAACTTATGCTTGCGCATCCATACGATTCCAACAATGGTTTTAATAAGATGCTTACCGTTCTTTGGATTGGAATTTTCTTAATCTGGCTGCCAGATGTCAATAATATGCGACCAGATGCGATCAGTTGGATAGGAACATATATTATGATATTTTCCTTATATCGCATGAGAACAATCAGCAAGTCATTTCGCAAGGCGTTTTATGCATCATATGGATTGGGCTTACTGATGCCGATTACTGTCTTGGCACAGACACAGCCGTATGCAATTTTGCAGACAATCTTGCGAGTGGGAAACATGATTGCTTCCGGAATTGTTCTTATGATGATGGCAAATTATTTAGATGCAGCAGTAGAAACAGAATTAAATAAAGACGATGGCAGTATTGCCTGGGTGCTTAAGGTCTATATTTGCGCAGAGACCCTTCTGATATTGATTCTTAACGCGATTCATGGATTTCCAAAGGAAAGTGTCAATATAAATGTAAATGGTACGTGGGGCTTTCTTATTATAATTGGAGTGATTGCACTTAAAATTTGTGATATTTTGTTTATTATCAAAACATGGAAGATCAAGCGTATTTTGCAGGAGGAATCTTACGCTGGAATTGAGCCATTTTCATGGAAAAAAATTTGGGGTTATTTAATTCCACTCGTGGGCATGACACTTTTACCAGCGCTTGTCAGTATAGCAATTTCCATCTGGCCAGTACATGGCAAATATATGATGAATCTGCCAGAAAAAGAATTTTCACAGCTTTCAAATGAGGAGGCGAAGGAGCAACTTTTATCCATACTTTCAGAAGATGAGAAGACAGAGCTAGAATCATACGACATTTTTTATTTTGACAGATGAGGAGAAGGAAACTGGGAAATAAGCGAAGGAAATCCAAAGATGTGGCTGCTTCGCGGCAAACGTGTGGTGCCGGATATTGCAAGGGGACAGCAGGAACGCGTAGCTACATTTACCGTTTGGGAAAATCCAAAGGTTGGCTTTAAGGCGGCCAGTGGATTTTGGATTGCCGGACGATATGATATGGGCGATGATATAAAAAAGACTTGCCATCAATCATTTTTCGCCTATGAAAAAGATGGAATGTTGTATGAATTTGAGCCAAGCCGCGTGTGGGAGATGCCGCGAAAGACAATTGCCGAATATGCATTAAACCATGGTGCAGACCGTGTATACTGTTATCAGGCACTCACTGTTTGGCGTTTGGCTGATTATAATGTTCAGGTTGGCTACGAGGCAGCAATTCAGCATTCGCCGCTTCGCATCCTATATGATGATTTTGTTGTAAAAGAGGATAGCAGAAACGGCGGATATGCGATCACTGAAATTGTCACATTGAATAACCAGATGAGCCTGTTAGACTATGGAACTGTGAGAACCCAATCGAATTCTGTGTGGGAAAAGATTGGTGGAATCGCTCATTTTGTTGGTGAGGAAGGAGAAGAGTGAATTTTCACTTTATGCTACTTTGATAGAATCTTTCACGCAGTCAAGAAACGCCTGATGAATGCGTGTGTCTGGATCCAATTCTGGATGAAATGCAAATGCAAACTGATTCTTGTAGCGTACTCCTACGATACGGTTATTCACAACGGCAAGGATTTGACCATTACCAGAAGCAAGAGCATCCTTATCCATTTCTACAACGTATGGTGCGCGGATAAAGGTCATTGGGACAGCACCTATGCCTGCGACATCTGCTTTTGCATGAAAACTTGCTAATTGTCTTCCGTAAGCATTTCTTCTGACGCGGACAGGCAGTGTGTCAAAATATGAATCTGGTTGCCCATCAATTTGTCCATCAATAGCAGAGGCTAAAAGAATCATTCCTGCGCAGGTTGCAAGGACTGGAAGACCGTCCTCGATCTGCTTTTTTATTGTGTCAAACATGTCAAGCTCACGAAGGAGCTTTCCCTGAACGGTACTCTCGCCGCCCGGAAGAATCAATCCGTCATAATGTTTTTTTAAATCCTTAGCCTGACGCAGTTCTATGCAGTCTGCGCCGAGAGAGCGAATCATCTTTTCATGCTCTGCAAAGGCACCCTGCAGAGCGAGAACTGCAATTGTCATTATTTACCTCTTTCTGCCATTAAAAGTGCGATTTCCTGTTCATTGATTCCGACCATAGCCTCACCTAAATCAGCGGAAAGCTCAGCAATCATCTTTGCATCCGTATAATTGGTGACAGCCTTTACGATTGCGGCGGCACGCTTTGCCGGATTGCCAGACTTAAAGATACCGGAGCCAACAAATACACCCTCAGCGCCAAGTTGCATCATAAGTGCTGCATCAGCAGGAGTAGCCACACCGCCTGCAGCAAAGTTTACAACAGGGAGACGGCCATTATTGTGAACATATAAAACAAGATCATACGGAACCTGCAGCACCTTTGCAGCTTCAAACAGCTCATCCTCACGCATAGATGTCAGCTTTTGGATTTCGCTGTTCATCTTTCTCATATGACGAACAGCCTGTACGATATCGCCAGTTCCAGGTTCACCCTTGGTACGAATCATAGAAGCGCCCTCGTTGATGCGGCGAAGTGCCTCGCCCAAATCCTTAGCACCGCAGACAAACGGAACACGGAAATTTCTCTTATTTATATGGTATACATCATCAGCCGGTGAAAGAACCTCACTCTCATCAATGTAGTCGATGTCGATTGCCTCAAGTACCTGCGCCTCAACAAAATGACCGATACGGCATTTAGCCATAACAGGGATGGAAACAGCTTCCTGAATGCCGCGAATCATCTTCGGGTCGCTCATACGGGAAACACCGCCAGCTGCGCGGATATCAGCCGGAATACGCTCAAGTGCCATAACAGCACATGCACCAGCAGCCTCCGCAATGTGTGCCTGTTCCGGTGTCGTAACATCCATAATAACGCCGCCCTTTAGCATCTGGGCTAGCTCCTTATTTAATTTATAACGTTCAGTTGCAGTAACGGAAGTATTTGTTGTATCCATAGTGAGATTCTCCTTTTCCAAAGCTTTACTTTTGCTTTGCCTTGCATTATACTGACAAAGTGGACATAAGAAAATCCCCAAAATAAATATATTCAGTAAGGTCAGATTGGAGAAAAAAGATCAGATGTTGACATATAATTTAACCGCGACAGGGTCAGATTCACTTTATGAATCACTATATAAATGCATCAAAAACGACATTTTACAAGGGAAATTGTGCGCTGGTGAGAAACTGCCATCAAAACGCAGTTTCGCGAAAAATCTGGGTATAAGTGTGATTACCGTGGAGAATGCCTACGGTCAGCTTTCAGATGAAGGTTATATTTATTCGATGCCAAAACGTGGCTTTTATGTGTCAGATATTGATATGGTGGCAAATCCAAATACAAGCGCGAAAACAAGTGCAGATGCAAATTTGTTTGATGACTCTGCTAGTATTGCCTGCTCCCCTTACTTTGCCGATTTTTCCAGCAATCAGACCGACAGTGAAATTTTTCCATTTACTATCTGGACGAAGACTGTGCGAAGTGTGTTAAACGATAACCGTATTCAATTGATGATCAACCCGCCTTGCGGCGGCATCCTGCCTCTTCGTAATGCAATCGCCCGCTATTTAGGGGATTTTCGAGGTATGAAAGTCGCACCGCATCAGATAATCATTGGTGCCGGGACAGAATACCTCTACGGCCTTTTGATTCAGCTTCTTGGAAAGGATCTTATCTACGGTGTAGAAAATCCTGGCTATCATAAGATTGGAAAAATTTGTAAGAGCATGGATGTATCTTATCGCCATGTTGATCTTGATGAAAATGGTGTTTCTATCCATGAGTTAGAAGAAAAAAAGATTGATATTATTCATACATCACCGTCACATCATTTTCCAACAGGAATAGTAATGCCAGTCAGCCGCCGCTATGAGCTACTCGGCTGGGCTGCGAAAAAAAAGCAGCATTATATAATAGAAGATGATTATGACAGTGAGCTTCGATTAAGCGGAAAGCCATTTCCGACATTGCAAAGCATTGATGTTTCAGGAAAGGTTATCTATATGAACACCTTTACAAAAACACTTGCATCCACGGTGCGCATCAGCTATATGGTGCTGCCTGAGGATTTGGCAAAGCGTTTTTATAGTGAACTATCCTTTTATTCATGTACCGTATCCAATTTCGAGCAGTACACACTGGCACAATTTATGGAAAATGGAAGTTTTGAAAAGCATATAAATAGACTGAGAAATTATTATCAGAACAAGCGAGATGCGATCCTAAAAGAGCTAAAAAGCGGTTCAATCGGAAAATATATCACGATACAAGAGGAAGAAGCAGGAGTGCATTTTCTTATGCATATCCAGTCGGACTGCACAGAGGCAGAGATTGTCGAAAAGGCAAAGGCAGGCGGAGTAAAGCTAGATCCGCTGTCGCGCTACTACATAAAGAACACAGAAAAGCATGAACAAAACGGACAGGAGAATCCGTATGAGAATACTTATGTAATGAATTATTCTTCCGTCAATATGGAAAACATAAAGAAAGTCGTGCAGGTGCTGAGTCAACTAGGGTGACAGGTGTGGTGGCTCATTTACTTTCCCGGTGGCTTGGAAGTAAAAAACACTTAGATTTGCAGACTATTCGATTTATTATACTCATAAGAAAGTAACTTATGAGTATAATAATCGGAGATAAGCATTGCTTATTTTTTCTTTAATTTTAATACATTGACGGAAAGACCTGGGGCAGTAAAGGTAAAACATCTGCCAGCACCAGTTAACATTGTTGTTGTATCATGAACTTGGTCTGGATTGTCAAGGGAGTTTTCAAAATCAGCTTTTCCAGTGAGCTGCGAAACCTCATACTCTGATTTTACATCACAATCTATTGAAATGCAGACTGGATCATCTGTCTCGGAGAAGTTGACAATTTTTATTATTACACTATCGTCAGTATCAGTCGTGACAGAACACATAGATTGATAATGCGGCAGTTCAACAGTATCGATAAGTTTACCATTTAGATATAGACTGACTGCAGTTTTTGTAAGCTCATAGTGAAACTCATTATATTCCCCATAACGAAGTGAAATTTGTTTTGGCTCTGAATATTGAGTAAGGGAAATGCCGCCGCGATAGAGAGCAGCAGTATTGCCTTCAACAATCCAGCGCAGAGGCTCTAGATTAAAAAGCATCCATGGATCCTTTGGATTCGGATCAGTTCGGTCATAATAGCTGAATGGCTTTGGTGAACACAACATACCAACACCGATTCGTTTTCCTTTTTCAGCCAAAATTTGAACAGTAAAGCTGCCTTCGCGGCTTTCTACATCATTACCTAGAGCAATGCCAGGTAAAATTTGACTTCGAATTGACTGATTAGTAAATTCATCGGCATCATTTTCCTGTAAAACATATGAATCATTGTCCTGTATGGCTTTTCCATGCAGGCTTTTTGTTGGAAAAACAGGTATACTATTGAAAACAGCATTTTTCCAGGTTAATCCACAATCACCGTTGATGACAGGAAGACCATGCATAGATAGATAAATTTTTTCGCAGGATTCTTTGGAGGAAACTACCATGTCACCGCGATTCGCACCAAATAGTTTGAAACAATAGTAGCTTGGAATAACATAGCTTCTGCTATTATCAAACATTATGAGATTTGGATACCAAGATTGATAATGAACGTGGGAAAATAGCGGAGCATAAGAACAAAGCTTTACAACATCCTGATTTCGTTCAAAGCCAACCATAAACATAGCTTCTGAGATTGCAGCGCGCAGCTGTCCCTCATAAGTTTGGTTTACTGCAAATTCACCGACAAAAATGTTGGGATTCTTGCGGCTATAGTTATCATAAATATCAATATTTTCTGCAAAAAATTCAGGCATATTGTAATAATGATCATCTACAATATCTGTTTTTATTGTTTCGCTTCTTGTGTTGGAGACAATAATGATCTGAGGATAGCGTTCAAGCACAGCTTCTCGAATGCGATTAAAGCAAGCCTCATATTCAGGACCACTATTTTCATTGCCAATCTCTAGATATTTAAGGGAAAACGGTTCTGGATGACCCATTTTTGCACGCAGACTGCCCCAATGTGTTTGGCTTGAACCAAGTGCATATTCTAAGGCATTTAAGGTATCGTTGATAGCAAACTGCATTTGAGCTTCGTTGAAATAATAAGGACCGCGTCCCTGACAAGTCATACCACAGTTGCACACATAAAGAGCAGAAAGCTTTAAATCCTCACATAACTGCAGATACTCATGGAATCCCAGACCATTTGTAGTTCGATAGTGCCAAAGAAGCCAGTGGCTTGGACGTTCCCAAACGGGACCGACAGTATTACAGAAAAACATAGCTGTTTCAAGTGTAAAGCCTTCTACGATGCAGCCGCCTGGAAAACGCAAGAATGAAGGATGCATTTGTTCAAGCTTTTCTGCAAGATCCTTGCGAAGTCCGTGACCGTGAAATGTTTCTGCAGGCATAAGAGAACAAAAGCCAAGGTAAAGGGTTCCTTTTTCCTGACATTGAATGGAGAAAGTAGCATTTCTTGCTGTTTCAGTGGCCAGAAATTGTGCATCATAGCGTTTCCAATTAGCATCGTTTATGATGATATCGCTGCTGCAGGATGTTTGATTATTTATTTGAATGGATACCGTCAGATGCAGTGTTTGTTCTGATTTTGCAAACAGATAGAAATTATATGTATCTCCTTTTTCTTGATTAATGCCATTATATCCGATGTTATAGATTTTGCCATTTTCCTCAAAATCAACTTGAAGAGAAACGCGCCGATTATCATTGAGTGTATTATCTTTATTAAGCTGCATGTCTGCATTTTCGGAATACCAGGCAGGAATTGTGGTTGGTGCAATTTTTTGTGATGCGATCCAGTCATTCATTCCTTCGCCATTGTTGAACTCATCAATCCATCCTGTTGGAGAAGTAAATGTTTTGCCATTATCGTTTGTGATACAGCCATCGGGAAGCAGAGAATCCTCAAAGGAACGATTACGAAGCATCTCTGGATACAAGCCGCCGTCACCAGCATGGCTGATATCTTCAAAAAATAAGCCGTATAGATCTGGAGCAACAGGAAAACGTTTTTCCTGCGTTGAAATAGTAAGTTGACTCATGATAAAACCTCCTTATATATTTGTGTTACAGTCTATATAAACAGTAACATAGTTACATAGTAATACAACAAAAGTATAAAATAATACATTCTAAAATGATAAAAACAGTAGTACTATATGCTATAGTTTAACGTTTTTCTTACAATAAATCAAGTACAAAATATCAAAAAGGAGGAAAAAATGAAAAAAGATATTATGTCAGTACTTCCAGATGGAAGTGAATTTGTCAGCTGGGAAATGCCGTGTAGTTATGATACGGTGATTCATGTAAATCCAGCGCATAAGATGAGTGCAGACAATAATGATGGAAGCAGTGAGGCACCACTAAAAACAATTTCAGAGGCTGCAAGGCGTGCTGTGGCAGGTACAAAGGTTGTTATTCATCAGGGTACTTATCGCGAATGTGTTCGTCCTCAGGCTGGAGGAGAGGGACCAGAAAAAATGGTTTTATATGAAGCTGCAGGGGATGGAGATGTTGTTATAAAAGCTTCGGAAGAAGTGACCGAGTTTGAAAAAAGTACGGGCTGGATAATGGGAGAAATAGAAGGTGAGGAAAAAACTCCGATAATTTGGTGTCATCATTTAAACCCAGAGCAATTTAAAGGATATAATCCGTTTTGCGCAGTTAATATTTTGCATGACAGGTTATTTATTGAGTATGATAAAACAGATATGACACCATATTTAAATCGAAGAGGCATGGTATTTTGTGATGGAAAACCACTTGTACAGGTAGCACTTTATCGTCAGATGACAGAACAGCCAGGAAGCTATTGGGTAGAAGCAAATGGTCAGACGATACATTTTCGACTGGAAAATGATGAAGACCCGAGAATGCATACGATTGAACTTACATGCCGAGAGCAATGTTTTGCACCTGAGATTCCATTTCTTTCATATATTCATGTTAAAGGAATCACGTGTGCACATGCAGCGATGGGAGCACCAGTTCCGCAACGTGGAGCTCTTTCATGCATGCGCGGTCATCATTGGATTATTGAGAACTGCACAATTGACTGGTCAAATGCAGTTGGAATTGATATTGGAAATGAATGCTGGCATCATGATATTTTACCGGATCAACAAATCGGATATACAATTATTAGAGGATGTCATATCAAGGATGTTGGTGTTTGCGGAATTGCAGGATTATTTGCAGAGCATGTGCTTATAGAGGACAATTTAATCGAAGGAACAGGATGGCAGAAAATGGAATTGTCCTGGGAAGCTGCGGGTATAAAACTGCATAACAGTGTGGGAAGTCTGTTTCGTCGTAATATTTTTAAACGAACATATCGTGCCGATCATTTGTGGCTTGATTGCGGAAATGAAAATAACCGCATTACACAAAATTTGTTTTTAGATGGTATTGAGCAAAGAGAGGCAGTTTTTATTGAGTGCAGCAGAGATGAGACAAACTTGATCGATAACAATATTTTCTGGAACATAGAGGGCAGGTTTGACCAGGAAAAAATCCCGAAGGAGCCTGGTTCAAGTGGCTGGTATAAGCTGCGTGAACACGATGTGGTAAATGGATATGGTGTGTATGGTGAAGGAACTGATCATCTGTATCTTTCTAATAATTTCTTTGGAAAGTGCAGAGGTTCTGGATATTTTGCAAAGCCAGTTTCATTTCGCATGGAGCAGGATATGATGCGAGGCGGAACGGGACGTGATACTAGAATTTTTAACAATTTTTTCTATGAATGTGGTCAGTCTGCGATTACATTTCCTACACAGCATAATGAGGCAGAAAATAACTGTTATGCAAATCAGCCTTCTGGATATTTGCGTGTAATGTATCCAGAACCAGAGGTATGCTTGGATTTAAAAACATGGAAGGAATTTTATGGTTTTGATCAAAATGGACAGACTGCCTGGGTTTGTGTTAAGGTAGATACTGAGGCATATACCATTACATTTGATGAGGCAGCTAAAAAGCCGGTCTTTTTCCATGGACAGGAAAAGAGAATAAATCTGATAGACAACGCAGAGAAGTTAAAGCCAGTATCAACAAATACACTCACGGCAGGAGATTTCTTTGGGGAAGCTAGAGGAGAACAAAGTTTTCCAGGACCATTTACATCAATAGAAAACAAAAAGGTTTATTCTATTGACCCAAGAAAAAAGATTTATTAAACTATAAATGAAAAATATTTTCAATAACTATTTTCAAATCCATCGTGAATTGCTATAATGGCTTCTGAAAAAGACATCAAAGTCGATATATTCACAAAGGAAGTGACATAATATGACACTTAAGGATCTTGAAATAGGAAAGACAGCGGTTGTCACCGTTGTTGGAGGAGAAGGTGCGCTGAGGCAGCATTTTCTTGATATGGGTGTGATTCCCGGAGTTTCGGTGACGGTGGTAAAGCTGGCGCCGATGGGCGATCCGATGGAGCTTAGAATCCACGGATATGAGCTGACTCTTCGTCTGGCAGATGCAGAGAAGATTTTAATTGATGAATCTTCTGTGACAAAGGCAGATGGCAAAAGGGAAAAGAACACAAAAAATATTTCCAAAGAGAATGCTGTGACAGAGCATCCTGGTCTTGGTGAAGGCGGACGTTTCCACCAAAAGGCAGATGAGCATCCAGTTCCTAAGGGAACAGTATTGACATTTGCTCTTGCAGGAAATCAAAACTGCGGAAAGACAACACTTTTTAATCAGTTGACTGGTTCAAACCAGCACGTTGGAAATTTTCCAGGCGTGACAGTTGACAGCAAAAATGGTCAGATTCGAAATCATCCTGATACGCTTGTGACGGATCTGCCTGGAATTTACTCAATGTCTCCCTACAGCAGTGAGGAGATTGTGACAAGAGAGTTTATTATTAAGCAAAAGCCTACCGGCATTATAAATATCGTGGATGCCACAAATATTGAGCGAAATCTGTATCTGACAATGCAGCTTTTGGAGCTTGATGTGCCTATGGTGCTTGCACTCAATATGATGGATGAGATGCGCGGAAATGGCGGATCTGTACGCATCAATAAATTGGAGTCTATGCTTGGTATTCCAGTTGTCCCAATCTCAGCAGCAAAAAATGAGGGTATTACAGAGCTTATAAACCATGCAATTCATGTGGCACAATATCAGGAAAAGCCAAGCCGACAGGATTTTTGCGATGAAAACAGTCATAACGGAGCAGTTCATCGATGCCTTCATGCAATAATGCATCTGATCGAAGATCATGCTGTTAGGGCAGGTATTCCGGTGCGTTTTGCGGCAAGTAAGCTTGTTGAAGGCGATCAGCTTGTTGAGCAGGCATTAAACTTAGAGCAAAACGAGAAGGAAATGATTGAGCATATCATTGTGCAGATGGAAGAAGAGCGTGGACTTGACCGCGCGGCATCCATCGCAGACATACGTTTTTCATTTATTCAAAAGCTGTGTGATCAGACAGTGATTAAGCCAGGTGAAAGCAAAGAGCATGAAAGAAGCCGGAAAATCGATGCAGTATTGACTGGACGTTATACGGCACTTCCAATGTTTGCTGCAATCATGGCACTTGTATTCTGGCTGACATTTGGTGTGATCGGCGCAGGACTTCAAAATGTGATGGAGATTGGAATTGACTGGCTGACGCAAAAGACAGATGCTGTGATGACGCTATGGCAGGTCAATGATGTGCTTCATTCTCTTGTAATTGATGGTATATTTAATGGTGTCGGAAGTGTACTTAGCTTTCTTCCTATTATTGTTACACTGTTTTTATTCTTATCATTGCTTGAGGATAGTGGTTATATGGCACGAGTTGCCTTTGTCATGGACAAGCCGCTTCGTAAGATTGGCCTTTCCGGACGAAGCATTGTGCCAATGTTGGTTGGATTTGGATGTACAGTGCCTGGTGTAATGGCGACAAGAACACTGCCGTCAGCGCGCGACCGTAAGATGACGATTATGCTTACACCATTTATGAGCTGTACGGCTAAGCTTCCCATCTATGGATTTTTTACATCGGTATTCTTTCCAAAGCAAAGCGGTCTTATCATGATTGGTCTTTACTTTTTAGGTATAGCAATGGGTATTTTAACAGCTGTTATTTCCAGAAAGACTATGTTTCATGGAGAGGCTGTTCCATTTGTAATGGAGCTGCCAAATTATCGTCTTCCAGGAGCAAAAAATGTACTCCAGCTGATGTGGGATAAAGCAAAAGATTTCCTTCAAAGAGCATTTACTGTAATCTTTATGGCATCTCTTGTAATCTGGTTCTTGCAGACATTTGGATTACATTTAAGCATGGTAGCAGATTCAAAAGACAGCATTTTAGCTGCAGTGGCAGGTGCAATCGCACCAATCTTTGCACCGCTTGGTTTTGGTGACTGGCGTATTTGCACATCTTTAATTGCAGGATTTATGGCAAAGGAAAGCGTTGTTTCTACACTTTCAGTATTGTTTGGAAGTACAAAGACATTGTTGGAAGTACTCTCGCCGCTGTCAGCAGCATCTCTTCTTGTATTTTGTCTTCTGTACACACCATGTATTGCAGCAATCTCTTCCATTAAAAGAGAGCTAGGAACAAAATGGGCAGTAGGCATTGTGCTATTCCAGTGTGCTGTAGCATGGGTGGTAGCATTTGTAGTTCATTTGATCGGAATGGCTATTTTAGCGTTATAACAAAGGGCAGTCGAAAGACTGCCTTTTCTGCATTGAAAATCCCTGTACGCTGTGATTAAAACAGAGGGCAGGAAATTGTTCAGTATGAGTATGATGTTCCAAAATCGCAGAATGAAAAAAATGGATAATGATGTTAAAAACACATTGGGTTGATTTTGAAATCTTTGCCGATGATGTAAGTCTTTATCGCACAGAAGGAAAGCGAACAGGTTTTGTCCATTTATTCGAGGTTCCAACAGGAAAGAAGCTGACGGTTCAATTTTTTCATGTCTCAGAAAAAGCAGCAGATGCAATTGAGCAGTCAGATTTTCAAATAGGAAATCGAAGCGGTATATATCGTATGATTTTGGTCAAAAATATTCATGCTGGTATATTTGCTGTGTTTGCAGCAGTGTCGGGATTTACAGCCATATTTGCAGGCTTTTATATGCGTAAGGCATGGACAAGGCAGATATGCGAAAGTTTGATATGTCTTGGTGCTTTTAAAAGAATGTATGCAGCGCGTGAAAGAAGCACTTGCAGCGGCAGATAAAAAGACTGATATTCCGATTTCAGCAGCGATGGGATATGCATGGAGTGATGATCCTGACAAGGATACAGAAAAACTGCTGCAAAGTGCAGATGCTAAGATGTATGAAAATAAGCAGATGATGAAGAGGCTCTTTTGAAAGAATTGTCATTTTGCAAAAATGTTTTTGAGTATGATATTGTAAAAATTAAGCAAGTGTAAATAATCAAAGTATTTTTCAAGTCCGCTTGATGTTAGAATGATGGTATCAGGCGGACTTTTGCTTACGCTATTAATACGGAAGGAATGGAAAAATATGGAGACAAGTAGAAAGCAAGAAACAGGATTAAAAGAAGAACAGAAATGGGAACGGATCGCATTAGGCGTCTGGAAGGTGCGTTTTGGAACACCATCTGCGTACACTCCAACTGCGCACAGAAGTAATGAAATCAAGACGGAAGCGCTGTCAGTGCTTTCGGCAGAGCAGGGCGCAGAGCCACAACTTCCGTTTGGCACAGATGATGTTAATATCAAGCAGACAACACGTGGAATCGTGGTGACACTTCCGATGAATACAAGTGAGGATATCTTTGGATTTGGCTTGCAGCTTCAGAGCGTCAATGCAGCGGGAAGAAAACGCTATATAAAGGTAAATTCAGATCCGAAGATGGATACTGGAGAAAGTCATGCACCTGTGCCGTTCTATGTGTCAACTGCCGGATATGGTCTATTTGTGGATACATATCGCTATGCTACATTTTATATGGGAACTAGTGCCGAAAAGGGTGCCTCTGCAATGAAAAAAGAAGTGAATCAGCCGCACAAAGAATTTAGTGAGTCAGCATTGTATGCATTTAAGCGAGCAGAGGAAGAGCGAAAGGTAATCATTGAAATTCCGTCAGAAAGCGGCATTGATCTGTATTTTTTTGCAGGTGATATTAAGACGGCAGTTCAGCGTTATAACCTGTTTTCAGGTGGTGGTTGTAAGGTTCCCATGTGGGGGCTTGGCATGTGGTACCGCGTGTATGGCGGTAGCGATCAGGAGCATGTGAAAAAATTGGCATCACAGTTTCGAGATGAGAAGATGCCGATTGATGTGATTGGATTAGAGCCTGGCTGGCATTCTCATTCATATTCCTGTACCTATGAGTGGAGCAATCTTTTCCCAGAGCCGCAAGACTTGATTGATGAGCTGACGCAGAGCAATTACCACATTAATTTGTGGGAGCATGCATTTGTTTACCCGGCAGCAAAAATTTATGACAAACTAGTTCCATACAGCGGCGATTATGAGGTGTGGAACGGTCTTGTGCCAGATTTTTCAATGGAAGAGACTTGTGAGATCTTTGGTGACTGGCATGAAAAAGAGCTGATTGACAAGGAAATTACCGGATTTAAGCTCGATGAGTGTGATAATTCAGATTATAATCCGTCCTGTTGGTCCTTCCCAGACAGCACCGAGTTTCCAGGAGGAATGGATGGTGAGCAGATGCACAATGCAATAGGACTTCTTTATCAGCATATGCTTGAAAAAGTATTTCATAAGAAAAATATTCGTACATTCTCGCAGGTTCGTTCCTCTGGTGCACTTGCGGCACCAATGCCATTTGTGCTGTATTCTGATCTATATAGTCACAAGGAATTTATTCGTGGTATGGTAACGTCATCGTTCTCAGGACTTTTGTGGGCGCCGGAAGTGCGTGACTGTGCAAATGGTCATGATCTGCTTCGCCGTGTGCAGACCGTTTGCTTCTCAGATCATGCATTGTTAAATTGTTGGCGAATCCCAAATGCACCGTGGAAGCAGGTAGACATTCAGAAGAATTTAAACAACGAGCTAATGGAGGAAGCCCAATATTATACAGACGAATGTCGAAAGCTGTTTGAGCTTCGTATGTCGCTTGTGCCATATCTGTACAGCGCATTTGAGGAGTATCAAAAAACAGGACTTCCGCCAGTGAGTGCCGTAGTAATGGAATATCCGCAGGATGAGGCAGCGAGAAATCTGGATGATGAATATTTCTTCGGAAAGGATCTTCTTGTATGCCCGCTGACACTTGAGGATGGAACTAGCCGTGAGGTTTATCTTCCAGAAGGTAATTGGTACAATTTCTTCACAGGAGAAAAGATCGAAGGTGGAAGACGTCTTGTGTTGGAAGCTGACTGGAATGAGATGCTTGTTTTTGCGCGTGACGGTGCACTGGTTCCGGTAGCAGAGCCTGTGATATGTGTCACAGAGGATACTGTATTTAATATCACAGTAAAGAGCTTTGGAACAAATAAAACAGGAAGCTGTGTGCTGTATGAGGATGATTTTGTATCATTTAATTATGAATCTTTGGTTGCAAAGAAGCAGATTAACGTCACTGTCGGTGACAATGGTAAATTTATCGTATCTGGTGCGAAAACAAGTACAAAATATCACTTTTTGAACTGTATCGTAAAAGATTGAACTGTAAAGTAAGATATTTATAAACATCTGCGCCTTGTAAAACAGGCGCAGAATTTGTTATGAAATCTAACGGATTGTAAAAGGCGGTAGCTTTTGGGATTTTTTTTCAGCAAAGAGTGCGCTACAATGCAGACAAGAAAACAAAAAGAGAGGTGGAGCTTTATGAAAGCAAAAACAAAAACAAACCCTCGCAGTAAAAAGGGGGATGGTATCATCAAAAATCTTCTGTATGATATCCGCTACAATCCATATCTGTGTCTGTTGGCACTACCGGCAGTCATCTGGTTCTGCGTATTTTCTTACGCACCATTAGTGTATTTGATAGCTTCCTTTAAGAAGTACTCAGCCGTTAAGGGACTGTGGGGAAGTGATTGGGTTGGCTTTAAGAACTTTAAGGCATTCTTTGGTTCCAAGAACTTCTATACGGTAACGTTTAATACCTTATATTTAAATGCACTTTTTATTATCAGTTCCATGCTGGTATCAATTTTGATTGCAATTGCACTTTCTGAGGTATCAAGAAAGTGGTTTAAGAAGATTACACAGTCAGTTGTCATTCTGCCGCACTTTATTTCATGGACAGTCGTTGCACTTCTCTGTGAGGCACTTTTAAAGACAAACAATGGTTTTATTAATAACATCTTAGCAACACTTGGATTTGAGAGAATCAACTTCTATCAGAATGCAGATGTATGGCCGGCACTTCTTACATTCTTAAAAGTATGGCAGGGTGCAGGTTATGGCTCTATTGTGTATCTGGCAACTATCACAGGTCTTGATCAGGAGATGTATGAGGCTGCCAGAGTGGATGGTGCAACAAGAGGTAAATGTATCCGTTACTTGACACTTCCTTTGTTAAAGTCAACTGCAGTCATGCTGTTTATCATGAGCATCGGAAAAATCTTCAATGGTGATTTCGGTATGATATACAACTTGGTATTAAATAATACCATGCTGTACCGTACAACAGATGTAATTGATACATATGTATACCGTATGTTAGTTGAGTCAAGTAACATCGGACAGTCTTCTGCGGTATCCTTGTATCAGTCTATTATGGGTCTTGTGATCGTTCTTGGAACAAATGCATTAACGAAGAAGTTAGACCCAGATTCTGCATTATTCTGATGAGGGAGGGAAAGTAAAATGGCAAAGAAAGAAAAACAAAAGAAGCAATATGATGCGAAAAAGCATATTCAAATGACAGGAAGCGACCGTGTGATGAATGGAGGCTTTTATCTGTTTATCACAGTGTTCTCGATCATTTGTCTGATTCCGTTTTTGTTAGTTTTAGGTTCCTCATTTACTGCAGAGCGTGCATTGACACAGAATGGTTACAATATCTGGCCGTCTGAGTTTTCGCTGGATGCGTACAAGCTTGTATTCGTCAGTGGCGATATCCCGCAGGCATACCTTATAACTGTTGGAACAACGATTGTCGGAACTTTTTTCTCAATGGTATTTACATGTGGTGCGGCATATGCGATGTCTGTAAAGAATTTTAAATCAAGAGGCGTGCTGGCACTGTTTATCTACTTTACTATGCTGTTTAACGGCGGTTTAGTAGCAAATTACCTTCTGACAACAAAGTTTTTACATTTGCAGAATAACATTCTTGTTTTGCTGCTTCCTAGCTTTTGTAATGCATGGAACATTCTTCTGATGAGAAATTTCTTCAGCGGAATTCCAGCTTCTCTTGCAGAGTCTGCAAAGATTGATGGTGCAAACGATATCACAATTTTGATTAAGATTATAATTCCGATTTCCCTTCCGGGAATCGCTACGATTGGTTTATTCTACGCACTGACATACTGGAATGAGTGGTATAAGTGTCTTCTGTATATCGACTCCAGCCACAGCCAGTACTACACCTTACAGTATTTGATTCAGCAGATCTTACGTCAGGTAAACTATGCAGCAAACCAACCGGCAGAGGCAGTAGGTCTTAATTCGCTTACACTTCCGACTTATGCATATCGTATGGCAACCATAATCGTTGCAATTGGACCAATTATCCTGCTGTATCCATTCTTACAGAAGTATTTTGTACAGGGTCTGACAGTTGGTTCCGTAAAGGGCTAAGAGAGAATAATAAGCAGAAATGCAATGTAATTGTAATAAAAAGGATAAGAATTGAAAGCATAAAAAAGAGCATCCGTCAGGGTGCTCTTTTTGCGTGATGGAAAAGCTTCAAGTAATTTAAAATAGTTGAATTACTGCTCATTCTGCTTCTTTTCTTTTCGGTACTCATTTGGCGTGGTGCCCATATGCTTTTTAAAGAATGTGAAGAAATAGTTCTTTGTTGAAAATCCAAGTTGATCGCTGATATCTTGAAGACTTGTGTTTGTGTCTGCAAGAAGATGGCAGATCAGTTCAAGTTTTTTTTGAATGATGTAGTTTGAAAGTGAATCGCCAGTGTTTTCCTTGAAAATGCTTCTAAGATAGTTGACGGATAGATGAACCTCGCCTGCTAAGAAGACAACGGAAAGATTTGGGTTAGACAAATTGGAATCAACTAGCTCTAAAATTGTATGAATAAGCTCTGGCTTTTCGCTGCTGTGACTCTTAATCTCCGCCAACTCTTCAATGTCTTGTTTTCCACGATTTAGAAGATAATTTTGAATCGTGTTGATGTCAAGCTGAGTTAAAATGGCGATCTCCCAGGGGAGCGTCTGAACCATCAGATCATTTGCATTTTCAAAACGTTGCATTGCAACCTCAAACTGAAGAATAGAGCGAATCGTCTGATCAAGATGAAATTGCCTAATTACATTGAACAAGTCAGTCAGTGCATTTGAGAATGCGTCAAAATCTGTATTTTTTAGAGCTGCGATTGCGGCAGAATCCAGTTCATATGGATAATGCTCGGCTGCTGGCGATGGCAGAGAGAGTTCATCAGCAAAGTGGATGGAGCCATCTCCAGTAAGGAAACGTCGATTCAATGCATCCTGCGCGCTGCGATGGGAGAATGACAATTCATCTAGGTCTCTTACACGCTCACTGACACCGATTGACAATGTAATTTGGAAGGTACTCTGCATAAATTCCTGTCCTTCAAGTAAAATGCTTCGCAGTGTCTCATTTGTTGCATCATCGTGATTGACAAAATAGATAACGCTTGGGAAGAACATATCCATATTTATAAAGAGAACCTTAGATTCCATTAGCTCATTAAAAACATTGCTTATGGAGTAGCGAAGAAGACCAATTCCGCCTGAATCCTCCTTTTGGCTGGAGGAAAAGTCGATGCTTATGACAACGATCTGGCTGTATGCGTGGCAGAAATACTGGTTTAGTGCTTCGTATTCCTGCGGATAAATCTGGTTTGCATTGATTCCGTTTGTCATAAGGCGCTTTAAGGTAATGCGATCCTTTTCCTTTAGCCAGTTGTTGCTCATCGCCTGAAGGTGTGCATTTGCTGTAGTAATATTTTGGTAAATGCCTGACAAATACGTAAAGTCATCCATGCCTGCAGTTTGTACAGTTGTTTCAGTAAGTGCAGAGCTGTTTGTGATCGTTTCCTTGAACAGGCGAAAGGGTTTGTAGACGATCACGCTAACACCGAAAGTAACTAGCATGCCGAGTACGATGAAACATACACCATAAAGTAGCACAACCCAGATCAGATGATTTGATGTGTAGAGTGCATTTTGATTGAATACAGAGTAATATGTCAAATCCATGCCGCTGTTATGTAAATAGACAACTCGACTTTTTAGTAGTCCAGAGCCTTCCAAGAAATGATCCGTTTTTGAAACACGCTCGGTGATTTTTTTGTAGGTATCATCATCATTTACATTTGTACCCCACAGCTCTGGGTCAGATGAAATAAGCACATCGCCATCACCACAGACCTCAAGGATGTTGATATAATCGCTTGACTCAAGCTGAATCATTTCCTCATAAGCATCACAGTCAATGTTTACAACAATTGCACCTAGCTTTGAAGTATGGATAATCAGTGAAAATACGCGCTGAGAGGCAAATTTAGGACCGCGGGACACCCATCTAGGCAGACCATAATAGAAGGCGATGTTCGGAGTATGTTCCTGCAAAAAGGTGAAAAGCTCCTGATCGTAGTGCGTTTCAATTGGGCTACGGTTATAGGCATCAAGTACAGTTCCAGTTCGAAAGTTAATGAAGTAAAGTGAATGAATCAGTGAACTTGTCTGCTTCATCTGATCATAAATTTTTCGCCCCTGTAATCCTGTTGTTTGCGTATAATCAGTGGAATACAAAAGCGCTGACATATCGGCATCTTCCATAATTTTAAAGCAGCTGCTGGCGATATCCTGCAGTACAGATTGATTTAGCTGGTAGGCACGGTTGATGCTTCGCTCCTGCATATCAGATAGTGTATGTCTGTAGTCATCATTTACATAGTATGTGATTAACGCAGAAAAGAGCAAAAACAAAGCGGCCGATACTAGTGCGTATGTGTGAAAAAGCTGTTTAAAATAAGAGTGCTTTTTTAGCTCTTGCCGGTATAGCGTGAGAGGGGAGTGATGTTGTTTCATAAAAAACCATACCTTTCCGTTCTATGTGTAGTTTTTTGCCGAACTTAATTATTGTAATTGTATCATTGGTACAAAAGTTTGACAAGCATTTGCATCTTAAAAAATGAACTTCAATTTTCAACACTGGGAAAAATAGTTAAAAAATCAACTCATAGTGCATTTTTATACTTTTTATACGATTTAGCATTCATTCTATATGATAAATGAGGGAGAGCAACAGTAAATAGTATAAATGCTACTGAAAAGCACAGTCTGTTAGTTTGTAGTGTTGAAAATCCAAAATTTTTAGCTAAAATGGAGCCATACCCAAACAGGGAGCCCCAAGAGGGAACAAACCAGAAAGGCGGATTATAAGAATGAAGAAGATGACAGGAAAAATGGCAATGGCGATGGCAGGTCTGATGGCGTTTGGTACAATGGGCACAGGCGTAACTGCAATGGCAGCAGAAGATGGAGACGTGGTAACAATCAAGTTTATGCATAAGGGACCAAAGCCAGACAACTGGGATGCTGTATATGCAAAGTACGAAGAAGAGTACATGGATGAGGTTGGCGTAGCACTGGACATCACATGGGTTGAGCATGCTGATTATAAGGATAAGTTAAACCTTGAGATTACAAGTGGAAATGACTGGGATCTTGTTTTTGACGCATCATGGGTTCAGTTAAAGAATCTGGCACCAGAAGGCTATTATGCAGACCTTTCTTCCTATTTTAACAATCCAGATGAGTATCCAGGACTGGCAAAGGCATTCTCAGAAGAAGTAATGGAAGCAAATATTTGGTTCGATAAGATGTGTTACATTCCACTGTTTGAGACCTATGGAAATGGTATTCCAGTCGTATGGTACAGAAAAGACTGGGCAAAGGATTGGGGTGTAGGAACAGACGGTCAGATCAACAGCTATGATGAGATGGAGCAGTACTGGCAGGCAGCAAAAGATGCAGGTGTTATTCCTTACGGTGCAACTCAGGCAAGAGGTTTCTTCCAGCAGCTTTCTGTTCGAGGTGAAGCACAGGAAGGATCTGCACAGGCTGGACTTCAGTCATTCTCATCTGCAGGCTTGACCATTTGGACTTATGTAAAAGATGGCGAGCTGGTAAGCTATGCAGTAGAAGGCTCCGGCGATGAGAACTTTAAGGATTTCCCAGAGGGATGGAATCATGATTTTGGTGCTGACCGTTATGAAAAGTTTGCCAATTGGCAGGATGCAGGTTATATTGATCCGGATTCCCTGAGTGTAACTGATTGTGGTACACCGTTTGAGGCTGGTCTGAATGCATCTATCGTTGGTACACTGGATGATTACGTAGCAGATATGAAATACGTAGACTCCTGGAAGGCAGCAGGAGATGATGATGCAGAACTGGGTTACTTTGTATACGTAGATTCGATCCGTGATAAGGAAGAGGGAGCGATTCCAACTGACCGTTCAGGTAATAATGGTCTGGCTATTCCAACAACCTCCACAAAGATTGATGCAACGATGAAGTTCCTTGACTGGATGTTTGGCTCTCAGGAAGCACACGATCTGATTCAGTATGGTATTGAAGGAACAGATTTTGCGTATGGCGAGGAAGAAGGAACAGTAGATGTTCTGAGTGATTACAATTCTCAGTTTGGTGGATATGGCATGACTTGGAATCCGACCTATGCGCTTCTTGGAACATACTATGATGATGAGACACTTGCTTACAGACGTTATGAACTGGAAGATTCCACATTTGTAACCATGCCTGTAACTGGTTTCCACTTTGATACCTCTGATGTTGATTTAGCTACCTCTGTTGCACAGTGTAAGGCTGTTACCGATATGGTTGCAACTGTTAAGCTGCATGGTATCCGCGTAGATGGCTATGGTAACTCCTACGATACAATTAAAGAGATGTTGAAGGCAAATGTTGACGAGGCTATGGAGAATGGCGGACAGGAAGTTGTTGATGCACTTGTTGAGCAGCTGACTGCGTATCTGGCAAGCAAGTAAAACAAAATTTAAAATCGAAATAAGTAACGCGAAGGCGGGCGGTGTGTGAAAGAAATACCGCCCGCTTTTTACATAGGGAGGACAGGCAGAATGATCTTGGATGATAATGGCTTTTTTTACCGAGGGCTTTTTCAGTATAATAAAAATACAAAAGATTACTTTCACAATCCAGTACTGGCAGTGTGCCTGACATATGAGACAGAGAAACTGCCGTTATTTGTCACCGTTGAAATGACGCTGGAAAAGCTAATCGGCAATGCAAGTGTACATCGCACTCTTGTTACGGCACAGGTGTGCATGACAAAGAGCAGACAGTGGTTTTATTTAAGAAAAGAAGATTTTTCCTTGCCGCTTTCGCGGTCGCGTGAGTATCGTTTTGTAAGGCAGATTCGAATCTATGCAAAGCAGGATGGGCAGCAAACTATAGCAGAGGAATGCGCAAGTATCTTGTTTGATGAGTCTAAAGCAGCTATAAATATTTCCGACGAGAAGAAATGTAACAATGTGCTTTTTGTCGAGGCGCTTTCCTTCCAGAAATCTGATGGCGTCAGTATCAGCACTCCAGTGTGTTCAAAGTGGACAAAGCCAGGCGAAACAATTGAGTATTCGGTTACGATAGAAAATGAGTGCAGGACACCTGTTATGGTTCATCTGTCAGCAGAGGATGATGGCTGGAAAGAGTTAAAGCCACAGATTTCAGATTCAGACTGTGGTTGGCTGCATCTGGAAGCATCAGAAAGCAAAAATGTGACAGTAACTATTTCTATGACTGATACGTTGGCACCAGGCGGCTGCGAAAAATTTCCGATTCATGCGAAGTGGAAAGTAATTGAAAACACAGACGAAAAAAATGAGGGAGACAGCACAATTACACTTTATGCAATGCGAAAATTGCCGCATCCATGCGTTATTTTCGATGATGATCTATTAAATGAAATTCGGCAGAAAATCAGTCGTGCAGATTGGGCAAAGGCAGCATATGAAAAGGCATATAAGGCATCAGAGGAATGGTCGTATCCATCAATTGATTTTAACAAAGACTATTTGTTTGACACTTCTCATGCGCATCATGCAAGAGACTGTGCAATTATATATCAGATCAGCGGCGAGATTCGTTTTGCACAAAAAACAGCAGCATTTTTAAGAGAGTGGAGTGCACCAGATGGATATCGCAGACTTCCACGTGCCGGTAATCAGGAGCTTGTGCATGATGGAGAGTTTTTTAAAAGTGCAGCTTGTGCATATGATTTGATCTATGACTGGGATGGTTGGACAGAAAAAGATCGAGAGAATATCGAGCAGACAATGCGTTTTTATATGGAATATATTGATGCAGAGATTTGCAGCGGTGAGGCATCAAACTGGCTGCTTGCTGAGATTGCAGGAGCTGTTTACAGTGCAGCTGCATTAGGTGATAAGGAGCGTATGGAGCGTTTCTTATATGGACCGGGAGGTGCTGCCGACGAACTAGCAAAGGGTGTGCTTGATGATGGTTGGTGGTATGAGGCTTCCATCGGCTATAATTTGATGTGTGCAGGACTTATGTCAGAAATATCGGTGGTAGCATTACACTTTGGCATGAATTTTAAGGATATTAAGGTTACACCAGCTTACCGCAGAACAAACTGCGTGGCAGAGGCACGCTTTGATGGTCTGTCCAATGATATCTGGGGTGAAAATACAAAAAACTACAGAAGCATTGAGATGCTGTGGGACAGTCTGATTACTTTCTATGATTATCGAGGAGTTGTTATGGGAATCAATGACTCTGCCGAACAAAAAAGCAATGCGCAGACAAAGGCATTTTATAAGCTTGATTATGAATTGGCTTATCGCTTGTACAAGAAGCCAGAGTATGCTTATATGATTTCAAGACTTGGCGATGATGAGCGAAATGTATTGTTTGGAGAAGAGGTGCGTCCTACATATGAGTTAGACGAGCTTCCATATGAAAAGAGCTGCTATGCGCAGAATGCAGGATCTGTTGTGCTTCGTTCCCATAAAAAGGATCGTCCAATCCGCGAGCAGATTCAAGTCGGACTCAAATATGGCTCTCATGGCGGTGCACATGGTCACTATGACAGAGCAAGCATGAATGGACTTATGCGTTATGGCCGTTCTCTTACAAATCCAGAAAATATCTGGTACAGCTATCATACCTTCATGTATAAATTTTATTGTCAGACGTCAATCACTCACAATATGGTCACGGTCGATCTCAAGCAGCAGGAAGCCGCACAGCCAAAGCAGCTTTTGTTTTATACAGGTGATGCAATGCAGGCATTTGGTGTCGAGAATAACAGCAGATGGAGCTATCCGCCGTATGGCGGCTGGCCGGTAGGCAAGCAAAAGACAATTGAAGAGCGCCAGTGGATGGAGGGTAGGAGCTTTCCAATTCCAGAAAAGCATCCAGAGTATGCAGTGCGAAGCGGCTTCACAGAGCCCGTTATTACAAGACGAGTAACTGTCCTTACAGATGATTATGTTGTTAACTTTGATTATGCAAAGAGTAGTCAGCCAGAGATCAATCATGATTTCCAATGCATTTACCATCTGCAGGGTCTTAAAAAAGTGGATGATGCGCTGTCGATTGAGCGTCATACTGCGCAGTTGTCCGATGATCCGCTTGGAAGTGCACAATTTATCACAGACTGTGATTGGTATGAGACAAAGAATGGGGTAAAAGAAGGCAGTCAAGCAGTCGACGGAATAAAAGATAAAGCTGCTATAAAATTCCAGTTTCATACTGAGTATGCAGAAAAGAAAAATAATTTCTGGCGATACGACTGGAAGTGGCAGAATCGCACAGCATATAACGAGTACGGAACACTTGATACCGATCTGTATTTTGTTTCGATGAAGCAAGATGACAGTATGCAGTTTGCCATTGCCTGCCCACCAGAATTTGCTCTTGTAAATAAGCGTTTGTACTGGAAGGTATGCGCAGTAATGGAGAAAGATAAGGCATCTGGTGAACAGGAAGTTGTTCTCGAAGAGGGAAAATTTGGTGCATGGATTCTTGGAAAAGAGACTGTCGATGTTGCACTTGACGGTGTGAAAAAGCTGTATTTAAAGGTATTTACCGAGGATGGACGCCAGGGCGATTTGTACGAGTATGAATCACTTAAAACCATTTTCTGGGGGAATCCAGTGATTGAGACAACAGACCATCAGAAGCTTGCGATGGCAGACTTAGCTTACCTTTGTGAAAATACCGATGAGGGATGCGGTGTTGGAAAGGATTATGAGGGAGGCCGCGTGACCATACAGGCAGAGGAGTTTGATAAAGCTATTCCAGCAGAGCCGAAAGACAAGAAGAAGTGGGGAGTTATCACACTTGATCTGGAAGGACTGAATGCGGCACGCTTCCATGCAGTAATCGGTGGTGATTATCCAGTTGGTGACGAAAGTGGAAAGAGACGAACTATTTTCCAACAGCAGACAGGAAACAGTGCATGCTTTGCAAGTGTCATTGAGCCGCATGAAGGCGATGCAATGGTACAGTCTGTGCAGTATGCAGGAGCGTGGAGCATCAAAGTAATACTTGCCGATGGCAGAGAGCAGATTATTTCTGTAAAGGGAATTGAAAATACGCAGGAAAGTGACACAACGAAGAATAGTGTCCGAATCTTGTTAGAAGAATATCAGAAAGGAACACTCATAAGAAGTGAGGAGACAGCCAGATGAAAGTAAAGAATCCGATCTTAAGAGGTTTTTATCCAGATCCGTCCATCATTCGGGTGGGGGATGATTATTACATAGCAAATTCAACTTTTGAGTGGTGGCCGGGCGTAAGCCTCCACCATTCAAGAGATCTTGTGCACTGGGAGAAATTGCCGTCACCATTAAATCGCCAGTCACAGCTAGACCTGCGCGGTGTTGGTGCCTCACAGGGCATATGGGCACCATGTCTTACCTATGACAATGGAACATTTTATTTGGTTTATACCGTGGTAAAATCTTTTTATTGCAACATGTACGATACTGCCAATTTTCTTGTGACTGCCACTGACATTCTTGGTCCATGGTCAGAGCCAATTGCACTCAACAATTTTGGATTTGATCCATCGCTGTTTCACGATGACGATGGAAGAAAATATATGGTCAGCATGGTGACTGATCATCGCGTGCCGAAAAAATATGTAGGGCGTCTTGTATTGCAGGAGTATGATGACGAGCAAAAGAAGATGGTAGGACCTGTCAGGGAAATTTTCTGCGCAGATAAAGTCTATCTGGAAGGTCCGCATATTTTCAAGCGAAAGGATTGGTATTATCTGTTTGCAGCAGATACTGGAACCGGAGAATTGCACGGACAGTCGATTCTTCGCTCCAAAAATGTCTGGGGATCATATGAGTGGTATGAGGGAAATTCTATTTTGACAGCAAGAGAGCATCCAGATTTCCTGCTTCAAAAATCTGGACACTGCGATCTTGTTGAGACACAAAACGGTGAGTGGTATGCAGTTCATCTGTGTGGTCGTGCACTTGAGAATAGAAATCCAATGGATGCACCGCGCTTTGCAGGGGCAAGACGTTACACACTAGGAAGAGAAACGTGTATACAGAAAATGAAATGGACAAAGGACGACTGGCTGGTGTTGGCAAATGGAACAACGCTTCCTGATTTGGAGACAGAGGTGCCGGATGAACTAGCTGACAAGGCTCAGGCAGAGCAGAAAAATCAGCAGAAGCAGCACGATCAGCAAGAATTTGGTGATGGCATGTTTGATGATTTTGATGATCCGTCAGGTCTGTCGGTGGTCTATCAGACACTTCGCCAACCGCTAACACCGGGCTATTGGTCACTCACCGAGCGTTCTGGCTATTTACGTCTTCGTGGACAGGAAGGTCTTTCCTCAAAATTTAATCAGAGTCTGATCGCAAGAAGATGGGAAGAGTTTTGCTTCGAGACTGCGACATGCGTGGAGTTTGAGCCAGAGGTGTTTAAGCAGATGGCAGGACTGATTTTGATGTACGATCAGGACAACTATTTTTATCTGCATGTCACATTTGATGAGGATGAGGGAAAATGTATCACACTGTTAACTGCAGAGAATAAAAAATATGAATATCCTGCTGGTTTTGTGCCGATTGAATCAGGAAAACCAGTCTATTTAAAGGCAGCCGTTGACTACGACAAGGCGCAGTTTTTCTATGCGGTAGGTAATCAAAATTATCAGGCGATTGGTCCAGTGCTCGATGCAAGCATTTTGTCAGACGAGGCATGCAACGAAGGATGGTTTACAGGAGCAATGGCAGGAATTTGTTGTCAGGATCTAACTGGATTTGGAAAAGCCGCAGATTTTGATTGGTTCTCATATAAAAATGTGTAATTGATCAGAACTTTACAAAAATGATTTTGCAAATGAAATTCTGAAATCTTACAATACTATTGAACTTGAGGAAAAATAAAATGGCAGTTTATAGAGCAAAGGAATTTGGCGCAAAAGCAGATGGCGTCACAAAAGATACCGCAGCGATTCAGCGTGCGATTGATATCTGTGCGCAAAATGGCGGCGGACGTGTGCTGCTTGAGGATGGCACATTTTTAAGCGGAACCTTATATTTAAAGAGCTATGTCTATCTGGAAATTGCAGAGTCGGCACTGTTAAAGGCAAGCCCAGAGATTTTTGATTATGGGACAGACACGCATCACAATCGCTACCGCAATGAGACCGAATTGGATCGTTGCTTTTTGTTCGCACAAGATGCAGAGGATTTTGGTCTGATTGGATATGGAATGATTGATGGTAACGCGGAAAGCTTTCCAAATGCAGGGGATAAATATCGTCCGATGATGTTACGCCTTCTGAACTGTAAGCAGTTTCATCTGGAGCATCTGCGTTTGATGAATGCCGCAGCGTGGACAACGTGTTTTCTTGACAGCGAGTATATCTGGGTACATGGTGTGGATATCCGAAATGAAAAACGCTACAATGGTGACGGACTTGATTTTGACGGCTGCCGTCATGTGTGGATATCTGATTGTCACATAAAAGGAACTGATGATAATTTATGCCTGCAGTCAAGTGGCCAGACAACAGAGGATATTCATATCACAAACTGCGCATTTACATCCGTGTGCGCAGGCATTCGCATCGGTTTAAAGTCTATTGGTGATATTCAAAATGTCGTGATCAGCAATTGCACGATGCATGGAATTTATCGCGAGGGAATTAAGATTGAGTGTACCGAGGGCGGTGTGATTTGTGATATTTTGATCGAAAATGTTACGATGCGAAATGTGCGAAGACCACTATATTTCTTGCTGAATCAGCGCTTCGAGCCAGATGATCTGGGAAGTTCTGTGGAGCTTACTGCGATGCCCAAGGTGGGAAAGATCGAACGCATTCGCGTCAGTGGAATTACCGCAGTGGACGAGGCATGCATGAGCGAAAAGCAGTATCGCTTTACCGATGACATCATGGGTGAGCCAAAGTTTAATGGCATTCGCGTTGACGCAGCAAAGGATCATGCAATTCGCGATCTGATACTTCGAGATGTGTTTTATCACAGCATTGGCGGCGTGAAGGCATCGGAGATTCCAACTGAGTATCCAGAACAGACTGAGAATTATTGGCCAGACTGGAGCCGGTGTGCATTTGTGTATATCCGAAGAGTGGATGGACTGACGTTGGATCACGTGGTATGCGATTGTGAAAATGAGGATGAGCGTGTGCCATTTCTTATTGAGGAGTGCAGTCATGTGAGCGGAACAATCGAGGTCAGAGACAAGTGAGGAGGCAGATCGAAAGATGATAGAAAATGAGTTGAGGCAGCTGATCAGCAAGGCGAAAGCGTGTCTTACGGACTTGTGTCCTTATACAACGCACGTTGCGCAGCTTGCATTGGAGGATATGATACAGCAGGCAGAGGCAGCAGTAGCTCAAGATGAAAATGACAAAAATGACGAAAGTGGAGTATTACCGTTCACAACGAAACGCGAGTTTGGCAATTGGCATTGGAACAAAGAGGATGCTTGCCAGTTTGCAAAGAAGCGTTATACGATGGCATCCGTCTGGTTTGAGCCGGGAAAGGTTTACAGTACATATGGATTAGAGGATGCGTTGGCATGGTTTCAAACGCAGGATTTGCGAAAGTCGCTTGTTGTTTCTGAGATTGATGAAAACAGTTATGTGAATCAGTCTGGAAAGTTTGAGCTGTCTATGGCAGAGACTTGCGAATATTATGAAAAAATATGCCGTGAATTTCTGTCTAATGTCACCTATGGAGATTCAATCGGCCAGTATAGCAAATCAGCGGGAGAGGCGCTTTTACAGGCATTAAATCAACTGACAAAAATCAGAGAAGAAAACGAGAAAAATATTGCTGATAACAGTGTCAATATGGATGATATAACCGCAAATCCAAATGATACAACCGCAATTGCGAAGGCTCTGGCAGCTTGCCTGAATGCATTGTGGGATCTTCGCACCTCACGCGTGCTTCGCAGCGAAATTGGTTTAGAATCTGGCGGAAACCTTCTTCTTAGTGCAGCTCAGATGGAGGAAATTCGCCATAAAATCGAGTCCGATCCTCTCACGAAGGGTCAGTACGAGCAGATAAAAGCGCTTGCTGACAGCGCGTCTCTTGAACAAAGAAAATCAGCGTACAGCGCACTCTTTGCCACAAGTGATAATTATGAGCAGTTAAACCGCGAATTTGTCATTGAGACAAGCGCAGGCAATCGCCCAAGTTTTGCAGTTCCAAAGGGAACCGTGTCAGCATCGTTTGCACTTCGACTGCCTCGCGAGGACAATGAGCGCGATGGCCTTGGTAACATTCAGGTTTGGAATATTGGCTTAAAGGCTTCAGAGGGAGAGAATATCTATCTTGATATTGAGACAGCAAATAGTTTGGAAGTGAATGAACGTGAGACAGCAGTTTGCAAAGTAACACTGTGCAATAAAACATCCGATCACGAGGCCGTGTGGACATATGACAAAGAGATTTTGCTGCGAGACGACGCGATTTACACGGTAATGTTTGATGCAAAGCAGGATGGAAAGTTAAAAAAGGGTATGCAGATTGAGCTGACATTCTTTGACAAAGAGGGAAATAAGCTTGGCACACGCGAGGAAAACTTTAATCGCAAGTCATGGCTTTATGTGAAAAAATACAATCTGTACACTCAGTGTGATGCAATTTGTTACTGGTATACAAAAGATACGTCATATGCAGAAAAGTCAAAGATTGAGATGCTTCATTTCTTAGATGATTTTTGTCAGGGTGCGCATCACTGGCTGCGTTACAACGAGCGTCCGGAGGGAAGCGATGCTTACGGCGGAGTGCAGGGAGGAAGAATCCTATTTACAATAGCTGTAGCATATTCGATGATTCGTGACAGCGGAGTATGGAATAAGGAAGAAAGGGAGCGCTTTTACGGTCTTGTTTCTTATATGCTGCGTTATCTGGCAGATCTTCGTGACCGTACACTTCTGACAAAGGATCGGGCACAGCGTGGAAGCAGCAACTGGCAAACCGATATGCACATCGGAAGCTCAGCTATTATGATGGCAATTCCTGATTTTCCAAATCGAAAGCTTTGGATGTATAATTCCGAGGCAGTGCTTCGGGCTCAGTTAGACTATAAATTAAATGCAGATGGCTCATGGCCGGAATCACCTCGTTACCATTTTGCTTCGCTGGAGCATTTTTCATTGTATGCAAGACTGTGGGAGCGTGAGTCTGGAGAAAATTGGTTTATCTCAAAGAATGCTAATATGCCGGGACTTATTGATATGTTTCGTTATCCACTGTACACGCAGACACCGCCATATGCATATTTTAATGACTGCATTGCCACACCGCCGTTTGGCGATCATAAGCTTGGAAATGGAACCGAGTTTGCGTTATATGGTTTGTACTGTGATCAGGTGGCACAGTATGATAGTGACACCGCTCAGAAAATGTACGCGACATGGTGTCGTGCAAATAAGCCAGTGAAGGGTTTTTGGGGTGAATCGGTAACATTAGAGAATTTGATGTATTCGTCTACACTGCAGGGTGGGGCAAATGCACAAGCTAGTATTGATCTTAAATCCTGTGCATCATTCCCAAATTCAGGAATCTATGTATTTCGTGATCAATTTGGCACACCGCAGGAGAATTATTTGGCTGTAATGTCCAGCCCGAAAAATATTGGACATGGTCATAAAGATCAAGGTGCTTTCATTTATTATTATCATTGTATTCCTGTTATAATGGACTCTGGAATTGAAGGCTATTTTGAGGCAAGCACGCCATGGCATATCTGCTCGTACTCACATGCTGTCATGCAGTTTGAGGCACCACCGCACGGACCGATACAAAAGACAGCAGGCTTTATAAATCTGAGCGCAGGTACATACAGCCTTGAGCGTGGTTGGAATGACGGCCCGGATTGCAGCAAAGTTACACAGCTTTGCCTTAATGATAAGAATGACAACAGCGAAAGCATCTCTGTGGAAATTAAAAATCCAAAGGGATGCGGTTTGCAGCATCGCACGATCACGATTGACCATCGTGCTGAGACGGTTACAGTACAAGATGTTGTTACTGATTTTTCAGGCAATGTTTTGTTTAATCTTCCGATTCTGGCAAAATCAGCAGTACAAAATGAAAATGAAATTTTGGCAGACGGATATTATGGTGTGAAAATTAAGATTACAATTCACTCAAATGCAGAGTCTGCTGTGATCGAGTCGGGACGCGCAACACCGATGGCACCGGGAGCGAATGATCACACCGATCTTTTGTATCTTCGCATAAAGGCAAAGGCAGAGGATGGAGTTGCCATCACGATTGCGCCATACAAGGAGCGATAAAAGAAAAAACAAGATAGATAAAATCAGAAAGCGAGGAAATTTGAAAAGTGGAACACACAAAGAAATTTGACACATTTACAAAATTTGCTGAGGCTGATGCCGTACAGCTAGAATCACCAGAAAAGGAATGGCTGGATCAGGTTTATGAAAAGATCGAAACAAAAATGCAGTGGGTCAGCGAAAAGTCAAAGGATAAGATTCCATATTTGACCATAAATGGAACACACGATGATCGTGGTGATTTGTCAAAGGAATGGCGAATTGATGATGGTCTAAACTGGTGGACCAATGGTTTCTGGGGCGGCATTTTGTGGATGCTGTATCAGGCATCAGGCAAGGAGCGTTACGCTGAAATTGCACGAATCTCTGAGGAAAAGATGGATGCCTGCTTTGATGGTTATTACGGCTTACATCATGATGTTGGTTTTATGTGGAGACCGACTGCGGCAGCAGATTATGATCTGACACACAACAAAGAGTCCAGAAAGCGTGCACTTCATGCAGCCAATCTTTTAGCGGGACGTTTTAATCCAGTTGGACAGTATATTCGCGCTTGGAATGACATTTCAGGATCCAATGACGATACAAGAGGCTGGGCAATTATTGACTGTATGCTGAATCTGTCTCTTCTTTATTGGGCATCCGAGGAGACTGGAGATCCTCGTTTTCGTCATATTGCAATGCTTCATGCCGATACTGCACAGAAATATTTTGTACGTCCGGATGGATCTGTAAATCACATCATAGAGTTTAATCCAGAGACTGGTGAATTTGTTCGTGCTTACGGCGGTCAGGGCTACACAGAGGGCTCCTCATGGACACGCGGTCAGGGATGGGGTGTATACGGCTTTATGATCAGCTACATTCATACTGGAAAACAGGAATATTTTGACACAGCAAAACGCATTGCGCATTATATCATGGCAAATATTCCGGACAGTGGCATTATTCCAGTTGATTTCAGACAGCCGAAGGAGCCGGCATGGGAGGATTCCTGCGCAGCATGCGTTATTGCAAATGGATTAATTGAGATTGCAAAGCATGTGCCAGAATTAGAAAAAGATATGTATATAAGAGCTGCTGTTAAAATCTTAAAAGCGATTGATAAGACAAGAGCAAACTGGGGAACAGATTGTGATTCCATCGTATTAAATTGTACGGGTGCGTACCATAGTCCAGATCATCATTTCACGATGGTGTATGCAGATTTTTATTTCATCGAGGCTGTATTAAAGCTTAGAGGAAATGATTACTTCATGTGGTAATAAAATAGATATGTAATATATTACAAAAGATCTCTGAGTTCCCCAAAATCAAGATTGAGATAGGAATCCAGAGATCTTTTTTTGTTTGATGACATTTTTTCTAGTGGTGTTTTAAGTTAATTGTCATTTCTCATTTTGTATCATTCATTACAGCTACGCTGCCCGGCGTAAACTCATGGTCAGGAAGATATTGGCGGAAAATTCTGTTAAAAATATAAGACTGTAAAAATGCAATTAACGGAAATCCGAATATAACAAGTGGATAAAACTTTAATACCATCAAAGCGCTGCCGCCAAATAAAAGAATAACAAGGCAGATGCTCCAGTGAATATTTTTGAGTGATATAAAAAGGCTGCAGCGAAGCAGTTCCATGATTCGCATATCGAACTGTGACAATAGCGGAAAGAAATAAATAGAGATCAGCGCAAAGATCACAAACAGGCTTAAAAACAGGTGTGAAGCAATGCGAAGCAGATCATTTGGACTGCCAGAAAGGTTCCACCAGTTAAAACAGATCATGCCAAAGAAGACAAGCACGATCAGCCATACACCAGTCGCCTGTAAGAAGTTTTCTTTAAATGAGTGAAAGAAATCTCTTGCAATATAACCTTCATCATCTCGAGCCATGCGCATAGCAGTGTAGTAGACTGCAGTTGTGGAAGCTCCTATTGTTACGATTGGTAAGCTGCAGAGAAGCCATAAGAAATTGAGCCATGCCAGATACATGATTTTCGTCAGAAAATTTGCAATCTTATTATCTGGATTAAAAATGTTAAACAGGTTTTTCATAGTAAATAATTCCTTTCTATTTGGTATTTGGACTTTGCTTTATTTCTAGTTTTGTTTGGGATTGCCTTCGTTTCTTGTTTTTGGTTCGCATTCCCATTTATAGTTCACTTACTTTGTTTTCTAGTATAAAGAAAGTAGAGAGAAAAACAAGACAAAAAGTTGATGAAAGTATGAATCTGTAAAAAACAAACTGTAAAACTTTCAATATCTGTGATAAAACAAATAAAAACTATAGAAACAGAAAGGCGGCAGACTATGAAACTCGCATTGATTCAAACAAAGCAAAATGAACTTTACAATTTTCCAGGAACACGGACTTTTGATACAGAAGAGGTATTGCGGCTGCGACATGAATACATGGAAGAAGTATTTCGCATGACAGAAGAAGCAGCAAAAGAGGGTGCTGATCTGATTGTGACAACAGAAGTAGTAAATTACAGCGGTCATTTCTCAAAAATAAAAGTGCCATATGCTGATTTGTATCAGGAGATGGGTCAGGCGCAGGAAGAGACATCAACTGAGAAAAATAATAAATTCGATTATGACGTGACAACAAATGAGGAGACTCGATTTGCAGCAATTGCATCCCGGTATGGTGTAATGATTCTTGCCGGACTGGCGCGAAAGGAAAACGGAAAACTCTATAATAGTACTGTTTTCTGGGGCAGAGATGGACGCATAAAAGACGTGTATCATAAGATTCATCTGGCAGGAGATGAATCTGAAATTTTTACACCGGGGCAGACGCTTCACACCATTGATACAGAATTTGGTCATGTTGGAAATGCTGTCTGCTGGGATATGCAGTTTCCTGAGACGGCAAGAAATCTTGCAAAGATGGGCACTGATCTAATTGTGTGTCCGACATGGGGATGGGAGTGGATTTATGGTCCGGCAAGAGCCTATGAAAATGGTATTTTTGTAGCGGCAGCAATGGCAGTTCCGTATTGGATGCCAATTGAAGATCTCAGACGCCCAAGTATGGTGATTTCCCCGGATGGAAAGATTTTGGTAGAAGGTCCGACTGACAAGGCAGCAATTGTGTATTGTGAGATTGATGATATTCACTGCAAACAAAGCAGGGAGTTTCGCCTTAATACACCACTAAATTGATAAAAATAAGGCGGCCATTGGCCGCCTATTTTACTTCGCCCACGGAAAAATAATCGAGAGGCTGTCATCAGAGGAACTGCTTGCAGGGGGAGTAGTGTCTGAGTTTTCCAAAGCAGCAGATTCTGATGTAATATCTGGTATGGATTCAGAAGACTGAGTGCTTTGAGAGTCCTGTGGCTGTGTCTGAGCCAAAGTTTCAGTCTCATCCTGCTGCACTTGTGTTTCAGCTGACGTATTTGTCTCTGGCTGAATCTCAGCAGCCTCTTGTGTCTGCCCAAGCGCTGGATCAAAATAGTTGTAAACCTGACCTGGTACCATGCCGCCTCTTGCAGCCGCCATTTCACTGACTGTAACGAGCTCATAGCCGGCAGCAATCAGTTCTGGGATGATAATTTGGGATGCCTGCGCAGAGGATGCTTCCATATCGTGCATAAGCACAATGGCGCCGTCTTTTACCTTGCTTCTTATCGTATCGCATGTGGTTGCCACATCATGATGCTGCCAGTCAATTGTGTCCACGCACCACATGATAAGCGGATAACCGTCATCAACAGCTGCTACATTGGCACATGAAACATCATCAGTTGCGCCTGTCGGCGGTCTCATGATGCATGGGCGGTTTCCTGTAATCATCTGCACATAGGAGCTTGTACTGCTGATTTCCTGATCTGTTACCTGTGCATCCATATTTGTAATTTTATAATGATTGTAGGTATGATTTCCAATTTCAGAACCTGAATTTTCAATATTTTGGATAATATCCGCGCAGCGTTCTACATTCCGGCCAAGAACAAAGAATGTAGCATAGGCACCATTTGCTGTCAGAGTATCAAGAATGATCTGTGTATTTTGCGTGGAAGGACCATCATCATACGTAAGCGCAACCATCGGCTTTGTGGCGTCAACAGTGTGTCTAAGCTTTCCTTGCGAGGTAAAATCATAGACGAGATCACCAATACGGTGGCAGCCTGTATATACATGTCCATTTTCATCCGTCATACCAGTGGCACCGTCAGGAAAAGTAAAATTCCCTGTCACAGCTTTTCCATCTTCACCGAAATAGTAATAATAGCCATCATCGCATTTTACAGTAGAGCAAAAATATTGACGGCCATCATCAGTAAAACAATATGTATCACCATTTTCATCTATATAGCGGCCTGTCTGCATTATTCCGTCATCAGAAAAAAGATAGCGTGAATCATCAATCATTTGATATCCAGTCAAAAGATAGCCATTCTGGCAGTAGCCCATCGTGCCGTCAGCATTTGTAATCCAGCCCTCAGCAGGCTTGTTGTCATCATCAGTTCGGTAAAGTGCTTCTCTGTCAAAAGTTTCAGATTCTGTTTCATAAAAGCTCTCGGATTCATTGGCAGCCAAGTTCGCTTCATAGTCATCTGTAGATGTAACGATAGTTTGATTAGAAGGTGCGTTTGAAGTACATGCGTTTAAAAAGAACGTGCCAGACAGTCCAAGAGCAAGTACCAGCTTTTTTAGCTTACCTCTTTTTGTAGTATTATGCATTGGATGAAATCCCCCATCAATCGAAATTTAGATTTCCACTAGTATAGCACGCAGTTAAAAAAAAGGGAACATGAGAAAAATCACTTTCAGCAAAAAATGTTATTTTCAATAAAAAAAATCATGGTATAATGAAAAAAAGGAAACTTTTAGACTTGTGCAAGTGCTCTTAGAAGTAAGGATACATGAGAGGAGGCAAGAAGATGATGAGAAAGAAGTGGAAGTATTTTTTGATATCAGCTGCATTGCTTGCAATTATATTTGTTAGTATTGAACGTTACGATAATTATATTGGTCAGAAATTTTATCAGGAAAGTACGCAGGGACTGCTTGCTACATATGAACAGCTTGATAAGACCTTTATGATGTTTGCGCAGCGCAATTGGAACGCACTTGAGGACTGGGGCAATTATCTGAATTATTGTGTAGAAGAACAGGATAAAAAAGAACAAAATGCAGAAGATGGATGGGGTAATTTTGTAAATGACCGTAAAAATTGGCAGTACAGCGATTTTTATGTTTTTAATGAAGACTGCGAGTATTGGACTATTGATGGACGAAGAGGAACGGCAGAGCACGTGAAGGATGCTTTTAAAGCGCTTTATGAAAAAAAGGGTCCTATTGTGTCAAGCTATGTCGCAAGTGATGGAGAAACTAAAATCTTGTTTGCAGTTCCTTCAGATCCCATTGAGTTAAATAACGTGACATATACAGCGTTTGCAGTTTCATATGATAACAGTATTGTGAAAAAGTTGATCGGAGACGGCGTATATAATAATAAAAGTGATTGTTACATAGTCGATTCTGATGGAACAGTGCTTATGTCGCTTGAACCAGAGACGCAGATCACAGATGACTTTGATAATATTTTTGATTTTGTTCAGGATAAAACACAGTCTTATAATGAAGATTATCTGGAGCGCATGAAGAAAACTGTGCCAACAAAGGGCAAAGGAAGTGTTTCATTTAAATATCAAAAATCAGAGTATTATCTTGTCTATCAGCCAGTAGGAATTGACGACTGGTCAATTGTAGGTATTGTGGAAAAGAGTGTTGTTGACTCTGGTATGAGAATGGTTCAGGGAACGACTATCGTTTTGTTGTGTATGATGGCAACATGTATAATGATTGGAGTTGTCATTTTAATGAAGCAGCGTGCAAAGGCTCAGCTCCAAAAAGAAGCAGACGAGCGCATCAAAGTGGAAAAGAAAAAGGAATTTTCCGATCAGCTGTTTTGGGGAATTTCGCAGATTGTTGACTGTTTTGCAATTTGCGATTTAAAAAATAACAGATACGAATGTGAAGACAAGCGAGGCAAATATCTTTATCCGAAAAAAGGATCCTATGACCAACTTATTAAGGAAATTTCTGATCAATATACGATATTGACAGATGGAGAAAATGCAAAGTTTACGAATATGCTTTCTGACGAGCATGTGCGGCAGCTGATAAAGGAACATAAGGATTCTTATTGTCTGGAATACTGTGCCAGAGATAAAAGCAGATTCTTTATTATGAGTGTGATTCCGGTTGAGTGGGAAGGGGATACGCTTACAAAAATCATGATTGTTTCACAGGATATGGGACAGCAGCATGAGCTTGAAAACCTTGCTAATACAGATGCACTGACGGGACTTTTTAATAAACGTTATTTTGAAAAAATGATGGAAATAAGAGATGAAAAGAAAAAACCGTATGCTCTGTTTTATATGGATCTTGATCTTTTTAAGCCTGTGAATGATACATATGGCCATGAGATGGGCGATAAGGTTTTAAAAGAAGTGGCAAAAAGACTGCTTAAATGTATCAGAAGCAATGATTATGCCTTTCGCATTGGCGGTGACGAATTTATGCTTATCTTAAACGGAAATCTGGATGCACAGATTTGTGAAAAGAGAATTGAGCGTATAAAAAATCTGATTGGAGAACCGTATGAGTTTGATGGTCATACGATCAAGATAGGAATTAGCTGTGGAAGTGCTGTCTATCCTGATGATGCCGACTGTGCAGCAGATATTCAAAAGCTTGCAGATAAACGCATGTATGAAGATAAGAAAATTAACCATGCACAGAGGTGAAAAACATCAAGGCAGGTCAGGGGGGTTGACTTCTCTTTGAAAACTGCTATAATAAACGATGACTGAGAAAATGTGTAAGTAGTCTGTACCATTCGGTTTTCCAGAGAGGCCGCATAACCTGCTGAGAGTGCTGCCATCCGCCTACAGATGAATTTCAGCATTGGAGTCTTCCACGAAAATTTTGTTTATGACAAAAGCTAAGTGGATGTAGCTGCTGCATTATGGCAGATCAAGTGCGGATTGTAATAATTTTTTATAATCCGAACATGGGTGGTACCGCGGATTTATTCGTCCCATAAAGGTTTTGAAAAAAGCCTCTATGGGACTTTTTTATTTGGTGATTTTTCAGAGCCTCGCAGAGACATTTTGCGAATAGGGTTTCTGAATAGTTACGATATTTGTTCGTCCCATAGAAAAAGCAACATTTAAGAAAGCAGAGGAAAGGTTATATGCAGGAAACACACAAGCTGTCCGACAATCTTGCTGCTCTGAAGGAGAAGATTGAGACCGGACTGGAAGGATTGTCCAATTCTAAGGAACTGTATGAGTTCAGAAGCTCTTACCTGGAAGGAAAAAAGAGTAAGATCAGCGAGCTGATGAAGGAAATGAGAAATCTTGCACCAGAAGAGCGTGCAGGATACGGAAAGTCAGTAAACGAGTTAAAGGAGTGGGCGATTGATCGTTTCTCCAAGATGGAAGAAAAAATGAAGCAGTTAGAGCTGCAGCGCCGCTATGAGTCTGAAAAAATCGACCTGACACTTCCGGCAGATGAGACTGGCGTTGGAAATCTTCATCCGATTACACTTGTTCGCAACCAGTTAATCGATATCTTTGCAGGCATGGGCTTTGAGATCTATGAGGGCGCAGAGATCGAAAATGATTACTATAACTTTACGGCACTGAACACACCGAAGGATCATCCGGCAAGAGATATGCAGGATACTTTCTATCTGTCACCAGAGTTCTTGCTTCGTACACAGACCTCCGCAGGTCAGATTCATGTTATGGAGAACAAGAAGCCGCCGATCAAGATTTTATCACCAGGAAGAGTATTCCGTTCTGATGATGATGCGACTCATTCTCCAATGTTCCATCAGATGGAAGGTCTTGTTGTTGACAAGGGAATTACTCTGTCTGATTTAAAGGGTATGCTTGATCTGTTTGTAAAGAAAATTTACGGAGAGGGAACTGTAACCCGTCTTCGTCCGTCCTACTTCCCATTTACAGAGCCGTCTGTAGAAGTTGACTGCAGCTGCTTTGAGTGCGGCGGCAAGGGCTGTAATTTGTGTAAGGGAACTGGCTGGATCGAAATTCTTGGTGCCGGCGTAGTAAATAAGAAAGTCCTTGAAAACTGTGGCATCGATTCCGAAGAATACAGCGGTTTTGCATTTGGTATCGGTCTTGAGCGTACTGCAATGCTTAAGTACGGTATCAACAACATCAAGATGCTGTTTGGATCGGATCTGCGTGTCCTGAAACAGATTAACGAGAAATAAGAAAGGACGGAAACGAATATGTTAGTACCATTAAGTTGGCTTAAAGAATATGTAGATATTGATGTAACACCGCAGGAGCTTGAAAAAAAGCTGTTTGACGGCGGATTTGAGGTAGAGGAGCTGTATCAGGTTGGTCATGACATCGATAAGATTGTAGTTGGTCTTGTTGAGACTTGTGAGCCGATTCCGGAGACACATCTTCATGTGTGTCAGGTTAATGCAGGTGAGTATGGCACTATGCAGATTTGCTGCGGCGCTGACAATGTACAGGCAGGCGGCAAGTATCCGGTAGCACTTGTTGGTGCAACTGTTTATGCAACAGCGAAGGATCATAAGACAATCGAAGGCGTGATGACAATTAAAAAGGGTAAGCTTCGCGGTTTTGAGTCATATGGTATGCTTTGCTCTGGAACAGAGCTTGGCCTAACAGAGGATCTGTATCCGGGTGCAGGCTACAATGGTTTGTTAGAGATGCCGGCTGATGCACAGCCTGGTGCAGATGTAAAGGCTATCACAGGTCTTGATGACTGGATGTTTGACATCTCATTAACTGCAAACAGACCGGACTGCCAGAGCATCTTAGGAATTGCAAGAGAGGTTTCTGCAATGCTTGAGAAGCCATTAAAGATGCCGTCAACCGATTATACAGAGACTGATGTAAAGAAGGATGGCTTTAAGGTAAGTGTTGAGGCACCAGATCTTTGCCCGCGCTACAGTGCACACTATGTATATGATGTAAAGATGGGTGAGTCTCCATCATGGATGAAGCGCCGTCTTGCACTTGTTGGTATTGGATCAATCAGTAATATCGTAGATATCACAAACTATGTATTAAAAGAGATCGGACAGCCAATGCATGCATTTGACTGTTCTTACCTTGAGGGCAACGAGATTTGCGTAAGAAGAGCACATGAGGGTGAGAAGATTGTTACACTTGATGAGCAGGAGTACACAATGTCACCAGCTAATCTTGTTATCTGTGACGGCGTAAAGCCAGTTGCTTTAGCAGGTGTTATGGGCGGTTTAAATTCCGAGATTCGTGACACAACAGAAAGTGTTATGTTTGAGGCTGCTAAGTTTGCAAGAGATAATGTCAGAAAGACTGCAAGAGCACTTGGAAAGTCCTCTGATTCAAGTTCAAGATTTGAGAAGGGCGTGGATGAATACTCAACTGTTCTTGGTATGAAGCGTGCACTTCATTTAATCGAGGAGCTTGGCTGCGGAAAGGTTTCTTCTACTCATGTAGATGTTAATGTTGGAAACAGCATTGAACCTCAGCCGATGCAGGTAAGCATCCATAAGGTAAACAGCGTTCTTGGAATTGAGGTTCCGGCAGAGGAGATTGTACGTCTGATGAAGAATTTAAACTTCAATCCGACAGTTGACGGTGATGTACTGACTCTTCAGGTACCAGCTTACCGTGAGGATATGCTGCCAGAGGGTGAGAATGATGTAGAGCGTTATCCAGATGTGGCAGAGGAAGTAATCCGTATGTATGGTTATGACCATATTAATTCAACATTTATGCCATCTGCACAGGTAACAGCAGGCGGATATAACAAAGAGCAGAAGGGCGAGCTTGCATTAAAGCGTACTCTTTGTACTATGGGTGCATATGAGTGTATGCATTACTCATTCTTCTCACCGTCTGATTTGGATCTTTTGAAGTTCCCGGCTGATGCGAAGGAGCGTTTCGCAATTCAGATCATGAATCCAATCAATATCGATCTGTCATTAATGCGTACTACACTTGCTGCATCAATGCTCAATGCTATTTCAAGAAATGAAAAGCAGGGTATTCTCGACGGAAGACTTTTTGAGGTTGCAAATATCTTTATTCCGAAAAATCTGCCGCTTACCGAGTATCCGGATGAGAGAAAAACACTTTGTGTTGGTACCTTCGGTGCAAAGGAATCCTTCTACACAATGAAGGGCATTGCAAACGGAATCGCAGACAGCTTAGATGTTGCATTTACTTATGAGCCAATTCAGAAATCCTTCCTGCATCCGTATCAGGCAGTAAAGGTATTATGTGAGGGTGAAGAAATTGGTTACTTCGGTAAGGTTGCATACGATATTCAGGACAAGTTAAGCATGCGTGCAAGCGCATATGTTATGGAGCTTGATCTGGAGATTTTGTCTAAGTGGTATGATAAGAAGAGAACATTCATTCCGCTGCCAAAGTTTGCAGAAGAGAAGCGTGATCTTGCATTCGTAATGGATAAGGCAATCACATGTGGAGAGATCGAGGACTGCATCCGTAAGGAAAATAAGTATGTAAAGGAAATCAAGCTGTTCGATATCTACGAGGGCGGCCAGATTCCGGAAGGAAAGAAGAGTATGGCATTCTCCATCACATTCGTTCCAAAGGATGAGGCATTTGACGATGCACGCGTTCAGAAGTTTGTTGACAAGATCTGTGCAAAGTTAAATGAGGAGTATGGCGTAGAGCTGAGAGCGTAAGGTGTTCGCTGTATTTCGGTGAATCGCATTCATGTATAAAATTTATATTGAAATTGCAAATATATAAAAACAAAAGAATTCGGTAGGATTAAATAAAATCTCCCGCGTAGTTCGTATGAATTGCGAGGGAGATTTTTCGTTAAGGTGCAGGTGGGATACGTTTTTCCTTTGGTTTATTATTGATTTTCTTTCGAATTTTTTGTAAGATAATAAAAAAAATCTTGTCTATATAAATGAAAACGTCTTTAAAGGAAAGAAAATATGTAGAAATGCATATTAGCATTCTAGAGTCTGGTGATGGTGGAACGATAAAGGAAAACATAGCGAGAGGAGGGATTTTTATGCGTGATCAGGAAATCACAGAACTATTCTGGGAGCGAAAAGAGCAAGCAGTAACAGAGTCCAACATTCGATACGGCGCGTATTGCCGGCGAATTTCCTATAATATACTGGCAAACAAGGAAGATGTTGAAGAGTGTATGAATGATACCTGGTATCAGGCGTGGAACGCAATTCCTCCGCAGCGCCCATTGTGTTTAAAAGCATTTTTCGGGAAAATTATTCGCAATCTTTCTCTCAACCGTTGGAAGTGGGATCGGGCAGGAAAACGGATTCGACCAGAAGCAATGCTTGTGCTAGATGAATTAGGCGAATGCGTGTCGGGGCGTGAACAGCCAGAGGATGCGGTACTCGCAGAGGAACTCAAAAAAGAAATTAACCGATTTTTGCATGGACTTTCCGCTCGTGAACAAGGCATGTTTGTTCAACGATATTTTTATCTGGAGTCAATTAAAAGCATTGCGCGATATCATGGCATTACCGAAAATGCAGCTTCGGTGAATTTAAACCGTGTGCGCAAGCAGTTAAAGCAGTATCTCTCAGAAAGGGGGTACCACTTATGAAGAAAGAAGATTTTTTAAAACTTATGGATGGCATCGATGATCGCTTAGTCGAAAAATATGCAATTTCAGACGAGGCAGAGGCAAAACAAAAACAAATTAGGAGACAGAGACGACAGCGATGGCTCAATCGAGTAACAGGGTGTGCAGTTGCAGCGATAATTCTTGGCGTGATTGGTGTTGCAATGCTGTGCGCTTCCTTTGGCATTGTAAGAATGGACAGACAAAGCCAAAAAACTCCAGTATCTCTTGGTGATGGAAGTGATTCTCAAAATAATGAGAATAATGGAGATGAGGAAAAAGAGCTTTTGTTACAGGCATACCTTTCTTATATTGGAGTGGAGGAGCAGGACATTCAGGAAATCCAAAAGATGAACCAACAGATAGAAACGATTATTCTTACAAAAGGGGACAGTGAGCAGCAGTCAGTATCTATTGAAACAGCGGTATATTTTGTGTATACCACAAATCAAGATAAGGTATTGGCAGTGCTTGCAGTTGATCTGCCCGATAAGGCAGTTCAATATGGATGCAGTGAAATCGAGATTGTGGATAACTGGAAGCAATATGAGGTCTCACAGGCGAATGCAGTACTTTATTCAGAGGAGACGCAGGAGTTTCAGTCACTCAGATGTGATACGACGAATGAGTACCAGCTTGTAATTTCAGGTATAAGTAGTGCGAAGGGGAATACTCAAAGCACGTCTCGAATGGTAGTCAGCTTTACGGTTGACAGGACAAGGCGCAGCCTAAATTTAGAGGGGTATCGGGTTCTATTCCACCTGAAAAGTACATTTTGGTGGGTGCTGGCAGCGTGGACCTTGGCCGCAGCTATAGTGATTGCTGCAGCATTGTGGTTCTTAAATCGCTCAGTAAAATTAAAAGAAGGCACAAAAGCAGGTCGTTTCCTGTTTGGCAAAGAAATAGAATATGGAGCAGTCGTAGAAAAGATAGAGAATATTGATCTTTTTAACCCATCTCAATATATAACGAAAAACGGAGTTGTTAGTCCAGGCTCATCCGGGCGCTACCATGTAGAGTTTCGCTTGCAGGATGATACAAATATTGAACTGAGTGTATCGGCTAAGCAGGCAGGAAAATTTGAACCGGGTATGCGCGGAACGCTTGTCCATCGAAGAAATATTTTGATGTCCTTTGTGCCAGAGAGTGTGGAAAAATCGGAGTATCATGAAACCAAAAGATAATTAAAATTTCGTCAGCTATACTGCCACTTGTTATTGATCATTCGGTCACATTGGACGATGAATTCAATGACAAGTGGCAGAATGCATGGTATAATGATTTTATTGAGTAAAAATGAGTATTTTAAGGAATAACACATGATATTGAGAGGGAAGGAGTGTCAGCAGAATGGGATATTATGTTAATCCATCAGCAGAAAGTTTTGCGGCGATTGCAAGGAGCAAGAGTGGATTTTATCAATATTGTAAATCGAATATAAAGCAAAAAAAAATCCAAGAAGTATCAATAAAGACTGCTTTTACTTTTCTAGCCGAAGGAAAACATATTGTTTCGTTTGTTGGAGCAGGAGGAAAAAGTTCTCTTATTGACGCAATTGCAAAGTGGAGCAGCAGTCAGGGAAAAAAAGTGCTTGTGACGACTACAACTCATATTTTCAGACCGCAGGATGAATTTTTAGCAATGAACAAAAAACAGTTACAGGAAATCTGGGCAGCAGGACATTGGGCGGTGATCGGAGCAACTGAGAAAAAAGATCCGCAAAAGTTAAAGATGCCAGAGCTTGACTGGATGAGACAGGCAATGGAGCTTTCTGACCTTGTACTCATTGAGGCTGATGGCTCAAAGCGTTTGCCATGTAAAGTGCCAGCTGATCATGAGCCTGTACTTTTGCCAGAGTCAGATATAGTGGTGGCTGTTTTGGGGCTTTCAGCCTTAGGGCGTTCACTTAAAGAGTGTTGTTTTCGACTGGAAAAAGCAAAAAAGCTATTGTCAGCGGATGAAAATCATTTATTGACAGAAAAAGATATGGCAGCGATTTTGTTATCTGATCAGGGCCTGCGAAAAGATGTAGGAGATAGAAGATACATTGCCGTTTTAAATCAGTGTGATGACAGCACCGTGCGAAAAAGTGCAGAACAGGTTGGGGAAATGTTAATCAATTCAACTGGACAGAATAGTGAAACTATAGAAAAAATAGTATTTGCAAAACTGCAGTGAATATGGCAAACTAGTCAATAGACTATAAACCATTTTTTGGGGAGATATAAACGATGAGTGGATTTACACATTTTGATCAAAAAGGAAATGCCGTGATGGTGGATGTGCATGAAAAGGCAGATACATATCGGGTAGCTGTTGCTGCGGGAACAATCACCGTGAATGAGGAAGTTTTTCAGGCTATTACTAATCATACGGCAAAAAAAGGTGATGTGCTTGGAATAGCCAGAATTGCAGGCATTATGGGTGCGAAAAAAAATTCAGAGCTGATTCCGTTGTGCCACATTATTGCATTGACAGACTGTGAGATTTCTTTTGAGTTAGATGAAAAGCATCGTCAAATTAAGGCAACATGCAAAACCTCCTGTATCGGAAAAACAGGAGTGGAGATGGAAGCTATGACGGGCGTTAGTGTTGCGCTGCTGACAATTTATGATATGTGCAAAGCTATGGATCGTGGCATGGAAATATCAGGGATTCATTTAGTGGAAAAATCTGGCGGCAAAAGCGGTCATTATAAAGCTGAAAAATAAGCAACGATAAAAAAGCAAATTAGAAAGGCACTGCAATGGAACAAAAAAAACATAATCAAAAATATAGAGTAGGAATTGTAACTCTTAGTGATAAAGGTTTTAAAGGCGAGCGAGAGGATTTAAGCGGTCCAAAGATCAAGTCACTTCTTCCTACAGAAAAGTATGAAGTGGTATCATATTGCATTTTACCGGATGACCAAAAAACAATAGAAAAAGAGCTTTGTCGATTAGCAGATGAAGAACAATGTGCCCTTATACTTACGACAGGCGGTACTGGTTTTTCTAAAAGAGATGTGACACCAGAGGCAACGCTTGCTGTGGCTGATCGCAATGCACCGGGAATTGCAGAGGCAATACGCGCCTATAGCTTGACTATCACACCGCGTGCCATGCTAAGCCGTGGAGCTAGTGTTATTCGTAAGCAGACGCTTATTGTGAATCTGCCGGGAAGCCCAAAGGCAGTTGAGGAGAGCCTTACTTATATATTGGATTCACTGTCTCATGGACTTGATATCCTTTTAGGAACAGCATTTGAATGTGCCAGAAAATAAAGAAAGTGTGCCAATATGAGTGAAAAAGAAATTATATTTTGCAAAAGCGGCGGCTGTACGGCAAAGCTTGGAGCTGGTGTGCTGGAGCATATTTTGGAGCGCCTTCCAAAAGGACAAAAAGACGAAAATCTGCTTGTAGGCTATGACAGCAGTGATGACGCGGCAGTTTATAAGCTTAATGACCATCAGGCATTTGTGCAGACACTAGATTTTTTTCCGCCTATGGTGGAAGATCCTTATCTGTTTGGACAAATAGCAGCAACAAATGCCTTAAGTGATATATATGCGATGGGCGGTGATGTAAAAACTGCACTTAATATTGTCTGCTTTCCTGAATCAATGGATTTAAATATACTTGGAAAGATTCTTCAGGGCGGTGCAGAGAAGGTGCAGGAGGCAGGCGGAAGTCTAGCCGGCGGCCATTCAATTGCTGACAGTGACGTCAAATATGGATTGTCAGTTACAGGCGTAGTTGATCCGGAAAAAATCTGGAAAAATAATGGTGCAAAATCTGGAGACAAACTGATCTTAACAAAAAGGCTGGGTGTAGGAATTATATGTGCAGCAAACCGGGTAAAACAAGCACCTGAGGGAGCCATGGAGCAGGTGATTGCTTCCATGACAACACTTAACCGCACAGCATCTGAGATTGGAAGAAATTTTTGCATACATGCCTGTACAGATGTGACAGGCTTTGGATTTTTAGGTCATCTTCATGAGATGATGGACGGAAGGCTTTCGAGTGTAATCTATGCCGATCAGGTTCCAGTATTTGATGGTGCAATGGAATGTGCTGAAGAATTTTTATTGACTGCAGCAGGTCAAAAAAATAGAAACCATCTTGAAGGATATGTGCAGTTTGAGGATGTATCATTTGGCATGGAAGAAGTGCTGTATGATCCACAGACGTCGGGCGGATTATTGTTTGCTGTATCAAAAGAGCAGGCAGATAACTTGTGTGAAAAGCTGCAAAAAGCAGGTCTTCCAGCTGCTATCGTAGGAGAAGTGACAGAGCAAAAAAAATCAGAAATTTTTGTAATTAATCATAAGAAAAAATAGTGAAAAACAGGAGAAAAACATTATGAAAAAAGAAGTAAATGCAATTGGCGATATCTGTCCAATTCCATTAGTGAAGGCAAAAGAAGCAATCAAAGAATTAAATGGAGCAGGTGTGGTAGAGGTATTAGTTGATAATGAAATTGCTGTACAGAATTTAACGAAAATGGCGCAGCAAAAAGGATATGGCTGTGCATCTAAAAAGGTAAAAGATCAGGAATATCGTGTAACGCTGACAGTTGGAGAGACAGATGAACAAACAACAGAAAAACCTGATAGTGAAACTGCAAAGAATATAGAAGAATGTATTCCATGTGCACAGGCAAAGAAGACTAGTCTTGTTGTTATTTCTTCTAAAACTATGGGAGGTCCAAATGAGCAGTTGGGCGCAACGTTATTAAAGGGCTTTATTTATGCGCTGACACAGCAGGATGAGCTGCCGGATCAGATACTTTTTTATAATGGCGGTGCATTTTTAACGTGTGAGGGCTCAGAATCATTAGAAGATCTTAAAAGCCTAGAAGCACAGGGCGTAGAGATTCGCACATGCGGTACATGCCTGAATTTTTATGGATTGACAGAAAAGCTCCAGGTTGGAGACGTTACAAATATGTATGATATAGCAGAGCGAATGAGCAAAGCAGATAGGATTATAAAACCATGATTTATCTGGATAATGCAGCAACTTCTCTGCAAAAGCCAAAAGAAGTAGAAGAAGAAATGATTAGAGCCCTACATACGATGGGCAATCCTGGGCGTGGTGCGCATGATGCTACGCTGCAGGCAGGAAGATGCGTTTATCAGGTTAGAGAGCAGTTAGCACAGCTTTTTAACGCAGAGAGTGCTGATGGCATTGCATTTACATCAAATGCCACCGAAGCCTTAAATACAGCGATTTTAGGGTTGTTTCAAAAAGGCGATCATGTGATTACAACAGTGTGTGAACATAATTCGGTGCTGCGTCCACTTTATCGCCTGCAAAAGCAGGGAGTAGAAGTAAGCTTTTTATCTGCAGATGAACAGGGAATATTAGACTACGACAAGCTTCCGGCACTGATAAAAGAAAATACAAAAGCAGTCATTGTAACACATGCATCGAATCTTACAGGAAATATCACGGATCTGGAATGCATAAAAAAAGAAATATCACATAAAGATATCCTTCTTATTGTAGATGCTTCTCAGACAGCAGGAATTTTGACGATTGATGTGCAGAAAATGGGAATCGATGTCCTTTGCTTTACAGGACATAAGGGGCTGATGGGACCACAGGGAACAGGCGGACTTTATGTGCGTCAAGGAGTAAAAATAAATCCTTTAAAGGTCGGAGGAAGTGGTATTCACAGCTTTGATCATGATCATCCAAAGGCAATGCCAGAGCACCTTGAAGCCGGCACATTGAATGTACATGGAATTGCTGGCCTTGGCGGTGCGTTGAACTATTTGAGTGAGATTGGCACAGAAGCGATTATAAAAAAAGAAAGATCGCTTATAAAACGATTAGAGGATCAGATTCGTGATCTGCCGAACATCCACCTGTATGGAAATCCTGACAGCAACCAGAGAGTGGGGATTCTTTCATTTAACATGGGAGATGAAGATTCTGCTTATGTTGCAGACTGGCTTTTTGAAGAGGAAGAAATTGCTGTCCGTTCAGGTGCTCATTGTGCGCCGCTCATGCACGAGACATTGGGCACAAAAATGCAGGGAGCTGTTAGAATATCTGTGTCTCATAAAAATACAGAGGAAGAAATTGACAGAACAGCAAATGCGATAAAAAAGCTGTCACAGCTGCTTGAATAATGGGAGAGTCAATCTGATATGAGAATAAAAAAGAAAACCTGGATTTTAACATTTGAAAGTACTACGCAGGCAATGGCAGCTGATAAATTTGGCATAGAGCAAAAATTGCCGGGGCGACTGATTCCGATTCCGCGGGAAATCACCGCAGGATGTGGTCTTTGCTGGAAAGCTGACCCAAAAGAAAGGGAAAAAGTGTTAGAAGCATTACAGGCAGATGGGCATCACTGGGAGGCAGAGTATATTTTAGAATTGTAATGTGAAAGGAAACTTCCGATGAAAAAAAGTGATCTGATTATAGTACGCGGTGCTGGTGATCTGGCAACGGGAACGATTAATAGATTAAAAAAGAGTGGATTTCGTTTACTAGTGCTAGAAACTGATCATCCGGCTGCCATTCGAAGACAGGTGGCTTTAAGCGAGGCAGTTTATAGCAAAAGTGCCTGTGTGGAAGGTGTAGAGGCAGTCCGTGTAAAAGATGAAAAACAAATGCTTGATGCATGGAAAAACGACAAAGTACCAGTAATGGTTGATCCAATGGGAGAAAGCATTGCTTCAATGCAGCCAAAAGTTGTAGTCGATGCGATTCTTGCAAAGCATAATCTCGGAACTAATAAAAATATGGCACCACTTACTATTGCACTTGGTCCTGGTTTTACTGCAGGTGTCGATGTGGATGTTGTAATTGAGACAAAGCGCGGTCACAATTTGGGCCGGGTGATTCGCGAAGGAAGTGCATATCCAAATACTGGAATACCAGGCATAATCGGCGGTTACGGAGCAGAGCGCGTAATTCATGCACCGGCAGAGGGCATATTAAAAAATAAGAGTAAAATTGGCGATATCGTAGAAAAAGGTCAGGTGATAGCTGTAATTGAAGCATCAGACAAAGAAAACGAAAAAGCTGCAGATATAAAAAAAACAGAGGTGACAGCAACTATTGACGGTCTTCTTCGTGGACTTATTCGAGACAATTATCCAGTCACAAAAGGCTTTAAGATTGCAGATATTGATCCAAGAAAAGAAGAAGTGGCAAATTGCTTTACAATTTCAGATAAGGCAAGATGCATTGCAGGAAGCGTTTTAGAAGTTATCTGCGAAACATTAGAGTAAACAAAGAAAGTAAGGAAAATATTATGAAACTAATGAAAACAGAAGAAGCTGTGGGTCAGGTATTGTGCCATGATATCACACAGATTATTCCTGGTGTGACAAAAGATGCGGTATTTCGAAAGGGTCACATAATCACAAAGGAGGATATTCCTGTCCTTTTAAGTGTTGGAAAGGAACACATATATATTTGGGAAAAGGATGAGCATATGCTGCACGAAAATGAGGCAGCGCAAATTCTTTATGAGATGTGCAGAAACGATCATATGCATCCATCTGCTGTAAAGGAAGGAAAAATAGAGCTTATTGCGGATTGTGACGGTCTTTTTAAGGTGGATCGCGAGAAGCTAAGGAAAGTCAATAGTTTGGGAGAAATGATGATTGCGACACGTCATGGCAACACCTTTGTAAAGAAAGGTGATAAGTTAGCTGGGACGAGAATCATTCCGCTTGTGATTGAAAAAGAAAAAATGGAGCGCGCAAAAGAGATTTGTAATGACGGGTCTATTTTGGAAATAAAGCCGCTGCAGCCAAAAAAAGCTGCGATTTTAACAACAGGAAGTGAAGTTTATCACGGACGCATTCAGGATAAATTTACGCCAGTTCTAGTAGAAAAATTAAAGGAATATGGCAGCGAGGTGATCTTCCACGAGATTTATGATGATGACCATGAGGCAATTACTAAGGGCTGTCTTAGTGCTATAGAACAGGGCGCAGAGCTTGTTTTATGCACAGGCGGCATGAGCGTAGATCCAGATGACAAAACACCGCTTGCCATCAAAAATACAGGGGCAAGAATTGTTTCTTACGGTGCACCAGTTCTTCCGGGAGCAATGTTTTTAGTATCTTATTATGAATATAAGGATAAAACGATTCCAATTGTGGGACTGCCAGGCTGTGTTATGTATGCAAAAAGAACAATTTTTGATCTGGCACTGCCGCGCTTGTTAGCGGATGATTTTATCACGGCAGAGGAACTGGCATTACTGGGAGAAGGCGGACTATGTTTAAACTGTCCAGTCTGTACTTATCCTAACTGCGGTTTTGGAAAAGGCTGGTAAGCAGCATGCTGGATCAATATGGAAGAAATATTACTTACTTGCGTATTTCGATTACAGATCGATGTAACCTGCGCTGTAAGTATTGCATGCCAGATGAAGTTACAGATGTAGGAATGAAAAATATTCTTACGTTTGAGGAAATCTGGGAGATTGTAAGGGCTGGCGTCAGCCTTGGCATTACGCATGTTAGAATTACAGGCGGTGAGCCGTTAGTGCGAAAAGGCTGTGTAGATCTCATTCGAGGGATTAGGGCAATTCCGGGTGTAGAAACGATCACAATGACCACGAATGGAGTTTTACTTAGAACTTATGCTGCTTCATTAAAGGAAGCGGGATTGGACGGATTAAATGTGAGTCTGGATACCCTTGATTTTGAAGAATTTGCATCACTTGCAGGAAGGCAAAATTTAAAAGAAGTACTTGATGGGATACAGGCGGCAAAAGAAATGGGGCTGCCTGTGAAAATCAATGCAGTCAATCGAAAAGAGCTAAATCCTATTTCTCTTGTTTTGTATGCACAGCAGGAAAAAATACCGCTTCGTTTTATTGAGATGATGCCGGTTGGCTATGGAAAACAGTATGTAGGAAGAAGTAATGATGAATTGAGAGCATGTCTTGAAGATGAGTTTGGAAAGTCAGAAATGATCACGTATCAAGCAAATCAAAAAAAACAGATATCAGAACAGATATCACACATGGTTCAGACATTACATACAAAAGAAGTCCCAATAGGAAGTGGCCCGGCAGTGTATTATAGGTTTTCCGAATTAACAATTCCAGTTGGTTTTATAAGTGCAATTCATGGAAAGTTTTGTGAAAGCTGCAACAGAGTTAGATTGACGGCACAGGGGTATTTAAAGCTGTGTCTTTGCTATGATAAAGGAATTGATCTGCGTCAGATTCTGCGAGGAGAAGAAACTGGGCAAAACGAAAAAAATATACAAAAAGCGCTAAATGAGAAACTAACAACTGCAATGAGAGCAGCCATTTACAAAAAGCCGGCAGCTCATTGCTTTGAGCATCCAGAGGAGATGACTGAAATCAACGAGATGGTCAAAATTGGTGGGTAGAAGCCGATAAAGTTAAAGACCAGCAGCGCGACAGGAAAGGAACAACAAAAGTGGGAGTCATTAAAGGAATCTGTATCAGCGAAAAGCGCGGTACGGCAAAACATGAAATTGAAGAAGCAGTTTTTGTGAAGGACTGGGGAATTGAGAAAGATGCACATGCAGGTCACTGGCACAGACAGGTGAGCCTGCTGTCATATGAAAAAATAGAGGAATTTAGAAAAAAAGGAGCGCAGATTGGACTTGGAGCTTTTGGAGAAAACCTGATCGTAGAAGGCTATGATTTTCGAAATCTTCCAGTGGGAACACGATTTCAATGCGGCGATGTTATTTTAGAGATGACTCAGATTGGAAAAGAATGTCACAGCCACTGTGAAATTTATAAGAGAATGGGCGAGTGCATTATGCCGCGAGAGGGCGTATTTGCCGTTGTAATTCAGGGTGGAAAAATCAAAAAAGGCGATATTCTTGAAAAGATGTAAGAAACAGACGTACATACAAATATCGTATTTCTGATCTTTTGATCCAGGTAATATAAAATTGGAGGAAACGTTATTTATGAAAACACTTTATCAATTGTTATTAGATCGCTGGAATCAAAATTGTGATACCGTTCTGGTCACTATTGTGGAAGGAAATGGTTCAATTCCGCGCACGACTGGAGCCTATATGGCGGCAGATCAGACAGGCAGAATTTATGGAACAATCGGCGGCGGAAATCTGGAATATCAGGCCGTAAAAAAAGCAATTACGATTGCTGGAAAGGATGCTCATTTTGTCGAGGATTTTGACTTGGGAACAGGAGAAAATGGCGACCTTGGAATGGTCTGTGGAGGTAAAGTAAAGGTTTTATTTTACAGCGTGAAAAGCAAGGATACAAAGATTGCATCTTTTTTAAAGGAAGCATTAAAGAGGGAAGAAGAGAAAAAGCCATATTGGCTGCTACTTCCATTTTCAAAAGGATATCCTAAAATAGAGTCTCATCTTGAGGAAGGACGAGGTCATTGCCGAATACTTGAAGAATACGAGAAGGATAGAACTGACGGAAATAATGAAGTTCAGAAAATCTATGCCGAGGAGTTTAACTTTGATGGAAAGGTTTATATTTTCGGAGGCGGCCATCTTGCGCAGGAGCTTGTCCCAGTACTCAGTCATTTGGGCTTTTGGTGCATGGTAATGGATGACAGAGAGGAGTACACAGCCCCTAATTTATTCCCAGGCGTACAGGAGACAAAAACTGTTGATTTTACTTTGCTTTCTGATATTTTGGAAGTAAAAAAGGAAGATTATCTTGTAGTTGTTACAAGAGGACATAGCTGTGATGCAGATGTTGAGCGGTTTGCGCTGCGCACACCTGCTTCTTATATAGGCGTAGTGGGAAGCAAACGAAAGACTCAGTACGTTAGAGAAAAACTACTGGCGGAGGGCTTCACCAATGAAGAACTTGACCGTGTACATGCACCAATCGGAATAGACATTGCAAGTGAGACACCGGCAGAGATAGCTATCAGTATTGCGGCACAGCTTATACAAATTAGAGCAGAAAAAGCAGGATTACGGAGAAAAAAATGAGAAAGAAACATGCAGGAATTATACTGACAACTATTTTAGCGGCATCCATATTTGCAGGATGTGGTTCTAAGGCATCAGACAAAAAAGAAGAAGTTACAATCACTGTATTTGCAGCGAAGAGTCTGAATCAGGTAATGGAGGAACTGATCGCAGAGTTTCAGAAAACACACGAAAATGTAAATGTACAGGGAAGCTATGACAGCTCAGGAACTTTGATGGTTCAGATTGAAGAAGGCGCAGACTGTGACGTATTTTTCTCAGCAGCAGTTAAGCAGATGAATCAGCTTGATGAGACAGATGGTCTTGTCGTAGAGGGAACACGTCACAACGTTGTAAACAACCAGGTTTGTGTAGTAACATATAAGGGAAGCAACACCAAGGTAACAGGTCTTATGGATATTAAAAATGCTGGCAGCATTGCACTTGCAGATGGTTCTGTGCCTGTAGGAAAATACACACGTCAGGCAATGGTAAATGCAGGAATGTTAGAAAAGGCAGATGATGTATCAAAGATTTCAACAACAGACATTTCAGAAGCACTTGGTGGTGTGGAAATCAATGAATGTGCAAATGTAGGTGTTGTTACGTCAGCAGTGGCAGAGGGATCAAATGAGGTAGGAACTGTTTATTATTCCGATACATATGGATTAGAAGATCGTCTTGAAATTTTAGAGAAGATTCCTTATGATCTGACAGGAGATGTTATTTATCCGGTAGCACAAATTCAAAATTCAGAGGCAGATGAGCTTGAGGCATCCACAGCAAAGGAATTTGTCGATTTCTTAATTACAGATGATGCAAAAGAAATTTTCCAGAAGTATTATTTCGATACTGATGTAGAAGATTAAAAGTAAGTTTCCTCGTCCATTTGGTGCATTGCTTCTGTGGACGTGATACTCTTACTAAATTGATGGAAATAATGGTGGCACAATGGAAGAATTGATGGAATTTATAAGAGGGCTTGATTGGAGTCCTTTGCTGATCTCATTAAAGACTGGAGTGGTGGCAACCATTCTTTCTTTTTTTGGTGGGATCTTTGCAGCAAGACAGATAATAAAAGCAGGACCTAAAACAAAAGCAGTATTGGATGGTATTCTTACACTGCCAATGGTACTGCCGCCAACGGTAGCCGGTTTTTTTCTTTTACTGATTTTTAGTCTGCGCCGTCCATTTGGCGCTGCGCTTTATGAAGGCTGTGGAATTAAGGTCGTACAGACTTGGCTTGGCTGCGTGCTTGCAGCAACTGTGATTGCTTTTCCTCTTATGTATAGAAATGCCAGAGCAGCATTTGAGCAGGTAGATGCAAATTTAATCTATGCAGCCAGAACACTTGGCATGTCGGAAATAAAAATTTTCTGGAAGGTTGTGATTCCATCGGCGCGTCCAGGAATACTTTCTGGAACGATTTTGACATTTGCAAGAGCCATGGGAGAGTATGGAGCTACATCTATGCTTGCAGGAAACATTCCGAAAAAGACAGGAACGATTTCCCAGAAAATTGCGATGGTAATTCAAAATGGAGATTACAAGACAGCTGGCTTTTGGGTAATGGTGATCATGGTGATTGCATTTGTCGTTGTGCTGTTAATGAATCTTTTAGGATCAGGAAAAAACAAACAGAAAAAACAATGGTAATGATAGGGGCAAAAGACAGATATGTTGCAGGTAACGATAAAAAAGAAACTTGGAAATTTTTTGCTGGATGTGGACTTTTGCATGGATGGCGGAGTATTTGCAATTCTGGGTGCATCTGGATGCGGAAAAAGTATGACATTAAAATGCATTGCAGGTATTGAGCGTCCTGACGAAGGAAGAATTGTTTTAAATGACAGAGTGCTGTTTGATTCGAAAAAAAAGATAAATTTGCCGCCGCAAAAAAGAAAAGTCGGATATATGTTTCAGGACTATGCATTATTTCCTAACATGAATGTGGTACAGAATATACAGGCTGGAATGGGCAGAAAGCCAGATCAAAAAAAGGTGCAGGAATACATAACAGGTTTTCATCTGACAGGTCTTGAAACACACATGCCAGATCAGCTATCAGGAGGTCAAAAGCAGCGCGTCGCGATGGCGCGTATGTTAGCGGCAGAACCAGAGCTTCTTCTTTTAGATGAACCATTTGCCGCATTAGACAGCTATCTTAAGTGGAAGATGGAGCAGCAGATGATGGATTTGTTAAAAGATATTCAAAAGCCAGCCTTGTTTGTATCGCACAGCAGAGATGAAGTGTATCGCCTTTGCGATACTGTAAGCTGTATCAATCAGGGAAAGATGGAAGTGATTGAGCCGGTAAAAGAATTTTTTAAGAATCCAAAGACAAAAACAGCAGCTCTCTTGTCAGGCTGTAAAAATATTTGCAGCGTGGAACTGGTAAAGGATTTAGAGCCGACAGAAACACAGATGAAGGACACATCGTCTGGCAAACTTTGGGCAGCAGAATGGGGTGTGGCGTTTGATGTATCAAAGGAAGCATTTGCGGCGCGTACTGTTGGAATCAGGGCTCATTATATGATGCAAAAAAAGCCAAAAGCAGGTCATATAACTGAATTGACAGTTGGCGAATACAGGATATTAGAGGATCCGTTTGAGTGGAATATTTCATTTCGAAAAGATGAGAACTGTGAGTGGCTGCAGTGGAAGATCAGTAAAAGTGACTGGAATCCTTCTATGGGTGTTCCAAAAGTACTTTACGTGAGAGAGGAAGATCTGCTATTATTAGATAAAGAATAAATAGCAGCAAGCAGAGGTATGTATATGAGAAATAAAAAAAATATAATCAAGGCTTCATCAGCACAGCTTCCAGAATTAGAATGGTATGTCGGAAATAAAGAAGTGCATCTTCTTCGTTATTATGAGCCAGAGCCGGGCATTTTTATTGCGGAAAGCAAAAATGTTATTGATATTGCTCTTCGCAAAGGCTACGAGCCGCTAAGCGTTGTCTGTACTGAAAAAATGGAAAAAGATGAGATTTTAGATCGTGTGGGAGAGGCACCTATTTACATAGTAGATCCAGAGGATGCCAAAAGAGAATTTGGCTATGTATTGACAGGTGGAATTTCATGCGCGATGCGAAGAAAAGAAAATTTTGATTATAAAAAAGTGCTTGAAAATGCAAAGCGTATTGTTGTGCTTGAGGATGTAGAAAATCCAACAAACATCGGTGCAATCTTTAGAAGTGCAGCAGCATTTGGCATAGATGCTGTATTATTGTCACCAGCCTGTGTAGATCCGTTTTATCGCCGTGCAATGCGTGTAAGTGTAGGAAATGCACTTCTTGTTCCATGGGCTTATATTGGAAGCAGCGAGGCAAGATGGAAGGAAGAGGGCATTGGATGGCTGAAGGAGGAAGGCTTTCAGACAGTTGCAATGGCACTTCGTTCAGATAATATTCGAATTGATGATCCAGTTTTAAAACAAAAAGATCGACTCGCGATCATCATGGGAAACGAAGGACAGGGACTTGCAGAGTCCACAATCAATGCAGCTGATTATGTAGCTAAAATTCCAATGATGAACGGAGTCGATTCTCTTAATGTAGCAGTCGCCGCCGGACTAGCAATGTGGGAACTCACCCAACACCGAAATCAGTGATATCGTATAATACTTCAACAGAAGGATCGTCAAGCAGCCAGTTATATTCCTTCATAAACCAGCGAACAAGCTCTTCATCACGTTTGATTGGTGTAGTATTATTGTTGTATACATTTACTGTTCCAAGCTTAAAATAGCGTTTTAGGCAGTCAATGTCGTGCGCGATCATTTCCTTTGTCTGCCCCTTTATGCCGACCATCAGACATGGAGAGTCAAAATATTCTGCTACCTCTTCAGGTGACTGAAAGTCGGCATGCTTATTAAGAACATGCTCACGAAAATCGCTGTCAAATGTCTCTACGCCAATCTTAAAAATGATCGGCACCGGCATGCGGCTTCGCATTGCAGCGAGGTGTTTTCTATACATCCAGTGCGATTCAAAAAAGAGCTTATGGATGTTTTTGGTTTTTATTACATTTTCAATATCATCAAGTGTCTGCTTTGGAAGTTCAAAGCAGCTTCCTGAATTGATGACCTCTAAAACACCAAATTCGCCGGTGACTTGATCTAAAATGCTTTTATTTAATGAAATCATCGCTGCTTCATCATGTCCATTGTCTTCGATGTAATCACAAAATGTGCATTTTCCCCAAGCGCATGGAAAAGCACGCAGCAGACAAATTTCACGGTTATTTTTATCAGTAATTTTACTGTAACGTTCAACAGGGATTCCCATAAATTACTCCTTATATTATGATGTTAATTCGCTGCAAGGCGCTGCTTAATGGAAACAGGAAGCACGCGAACCATTGCCATGACAAGCGCAAGGCTTACTGCGCGGTCACAAAAATCAGTTAAAAACTGAACAAGAACGATGCTTGCTGTCAGCCCAAGCGGTGTCTTTGCAGCCAGAAATTGAACAAGAATTGCAGAGCCAGATGAGGTTACTCCTCCAAAAAGAACTGTGCAGATAAAAGCGCTGACAACTGTTCCTGGAAGAGAGATCACAAAGGCACGTCCTATCATGATTGCGGCATCCTTAACGGTACTTATATGACCGAGTGACAAAATGCGCTGAAGCTTAGCACCGCCGCGAAGACCAGAAAAACCTGTGTGAGCAAGACCACTCATAAAACCAACGATCATGCCGACAGGTGCGAAATACAGTGAGTAAATATCACCAGTAAAAGCCATGATCAGACCACCAAGCAGACCAGGAATTAAGCCGCACCATGGTCCAAGCATGGCACCGATCATGATGGTTCCGATGCTGTCTAAATAAATTGGAAGACGAAGAGCAAGCGCAATCTGTCCGCCTATGACATTCATAACAATTGCCAGTGCAATTAAACAAATCTGATAAGTTCCAAGTTTTCTTCTATTATTATTTTCCATTTCAAATACCTCTTTTTTATATAAGTTTTTGTATTACAGTTTTGATTATATTAGTTTGATAAAATCATATAAGCTACGAATTGACGCGTACCTGCTTTGGACTTCGCACCATATCGGATAGAAGATCAAGCTCATCAGGAGTCTTATTAAGCAGGTGCGAGAAAAAGAAGGTAAAGAAACGGACAGGATCAGTCTGTGTCAACACCACGCTATTAGATTCCTTTTTATAGAAATTCATAGAGTCAACAACTGTTTGACCGATGCTTATGCCTCCTGTTTCAACAGCTGTGTAAGCATCAAAACCACTGCAAAGTGAATGATCAGCAAAATAGGCAACAGCAAGAGGATCATTGATGACGCATCCAATCATATGCTCCCATTCCCAATGAAAATCAAGGTAGAATTTCGTGATAGCCTCAACAAATGAGCCAGTTTTGCTGTCGAGACGCTTTAAATAAGAGATAAGATCTGGCGTAAGAACGATTTGTCTTGTTACATCGAGGCCAACCATATGGATAAGACGCTTTTGTCTGGATGCTGTCTCATAGACAAGCGCAGCAGCATCAGGATCTGCCCAGTAGTTATACTCAGCAACAGGAGAACAATTGCCATGACTCTTAAAAGCACCGCCCATCGATACCAGTTCATCAATTGCAGCAAATGCTGCAGGATTTTTCTGGATGAGACGTGCAAGATTTGTCATCGGACCAAGTGCGATGACGCTGCAGTGCGTGTTAAGAATTGTTTCCTCAAGAAATGAGACGGCATCAGTGTGGAAAGAAAAGTTTTCCACTGGCTCAAGAAAGCTTTCACCTAAGCCATCAGCGCCGTGTGTGTCAAGCGCGTTTACATAGTCGCGCTTTAGTGGTGTGCGTTCACCAGTAAAAATTGGAATGTCAAGGCGATTCATTTGACGAAGCACCTTTGCAGCATTGCCTGCCCCCATTTCAGTCGGGGAATTTCCACAGACAATTGTGATTCCAAGCACCTCAATCTGATCGCAGGAGAGGGCAAGCATGATCGCAAGGCTGTCGTCGATGCCCGGATCACAGTCGATAATTACTTTTTTTCGCATAATAAGCTGTTCCTTTCTTTTGTGCAAAAGGCAGCAAAAAAAGCGCTGCCTTCGCACGAATTTGAACACCTCAAAAACTATAGCGAAAACAGCGCTCTTAAAAAAGAACGCTTCATCAGCCTAGTTTTTTATACTGGGAGGGTTTCGAACCAGTAGGCAAATCGCCTGTGCCCTATTATACTGACAAAGTTCGGATTTGTCCAGTTTTTTTGCAGCGATATTCACACGGAGTCATTTTTGTATAGCGGCGAAAGACTTTAGCGAAATAGTTGCCATTTGCAAAACCGTTTTTGACAGCAATGACTTCTATAGTGTCAGTGCTTCCAAGAAGATCATTCATGGCAGACTGAATACGCATTCTATTTAAATATTGAACAGGAGCAATGCCCCATTCGTTGTGAAAAGAGCGGGACAGATGCTCAGAAGAAATATGGAGACGTTTTGCCACCTCATCAATACCGCCAATGGTTGCAAATTCCTTTTCCATTAAAAGAGCTGCCTGGCTGGCAGTGCTTTCAGTGTGAAAAGCAGCTGGATGGAGAACATGACGAAGCAGTCCACAGAGAAAGCCGTATAAAAATTCTCCGCCCTCATATGGCTGCAAATGACCGCCGCTAATCATGCGTGTATGAAGAGCAAGCGCCTTTTGAATGCAGCTTGTCTGCGCGTCAATTGAAATAATACCGCCGCAGTGCTGCGTAAGCTTTTCAAAAAAAGGAAAAACAGCGCTTCCATCAAAATGAAGATAGAGAAATTCCCATGGTTCATCAGTTTTCTCAGGCAGATAATAGCAGCTTTTTTCGGGGATCGCGGCAAAAAAGGCTGTGCCGGGAGTAAGAAAAATAGTTTTGCCATTAGATTCATAAGCACCGCACCCAGACAGTGTATATTGAAAAAGATAACCGTGATAATTGGAGCGACAGCTGTTATCAAAAAAGTAGCCTTCCTTATAGCGGCTTTCAATTCCGCCGTCAAGAAGAACCATTGGTTCATCTGGCAAGCTTTCAAGATTTAATACACCAAATACGCCTTTTGTATAGTACATCAAAAAATTACCCTTTCATGTCAAGATTGTATTCTTTTATTTTTATATAAAGTGATTATAATAAAAAGTAAGAAAATACACAATAGTAAGGAGGATATCATGAACAAGAATGATTATGCACCGATTGCACCTATGGGCTGGAACAGCTATGACTATTATGACACAACAGTAAATGAAGAGCAGGTAAGAGCAAATGCTGCTTACTTGGCAGAGCACTTAAAGGATGCCGGCTACGAGTATGTAGTAGTTGATATTGAGTGGTACGCAAAGAAGGCAGGCTCACAGAGAAATACTTATCAGTATATTCCATATTCTGAATTGGCAATTGACGAATATTCACGCTTACAGCCAGATCCAAAGCGTTTCCCATCATCAGCAGATGGCACGGGCTTTAAGGCACTTGCAGATTATGTACATAGCCTTGGCTTGAAGTTTGGTATTCACATCATGCGTGGTATTCCAAGAATTGCTGCACATACACATATGGCAGTAAAGAAAACAGACTGGACTGCAAACCAAATTGCTGATCCAAGCTCTATCTGTGGCTGGAATCCAGATATGTACGGAGTGAGAAATTGCGAGGCAGGACAGGCATATTATGATTCTTTGCTTGAAATGTATGCTGAGTGGGGAGTTGATTTCATCAAATGTGATGATATTTGCAACACAAATATTTACCCGCACAATCCATATTCTGCATCTCATGAGGTTGAAATGCTTGCAAAGGCAATCAAGAAGTGTGGAAGAAGCGTTGTATTGTCTCTGTCACCGGGACCAGCACTTATTGAGAAGGCATGGCATTATGAGAACAATGCTAACATGTGGAGAATCACAGATGATTTCTGGGATGACTGGAAGCTTTTGAAAAACATGTTTGAGCGCTGTGAGTTGTGGCAGAATCAGGTATCAAGAGGCAATTATCCAGATTGTGATATGCTTCCTATTGGAAAGCTGGGCAAAGGCTTTGGCGAAGAACGTGACACACGTTTTACAAAGGACGAGCAGCGCACAATGATGACACTTTGGTGTCTGTTTGGTTCACCGCTTATGATCGGTGCAGAGCTGACAAAGCTTGACGAGTGGACCCTTGGTCTTTTAACAAACAAAAAGGTGCTTTCAATGCTGACACCAGACTGCAAGCCGCACCAGATCGCAAGAGACGACAATCAGGCAGCATGGTCTGCACATAACGAAAAGACAGGCCAAACCTATGTTGCATTGTTTAACCTGTCTGAAGAAGTACAAATTGTAAATGCCGACATTGAATGTATCATTGGGGCAGACGGCAGATGTCTATTCGAGCCAGACGCAGGACTTTCCTTAGAAGAACTATGGACAGGCAAGGTAGACAGCGCAGAAACAGCAGTAAGTGCAGAGCTAGCACCGCATAGCTGTGTAGTATATGAAGTGAAATAATTAAAATAGTGGTAATTAGAGAGAGGCGATATCCTCAGCAAGCTCTTGTAGCGGCTTAGCATCCCAATCTTCCTTTACCATGAAAAGTGCATGATACAGGCGAGGAATGGTTCCTTCGGGAACCTCCTCGCTTTTTGCCTGCATTAATTTTTCGGCGAGTGCTTGGGCATTTTTCAAGATGGAAAGCTTTGCTTCGCGTATCTCATCAGGTGCATTCCACAAAAGTGACATATCATAATTATCAGTGTTGCCGCAGCGTGCCGTGCAGGTCGCACAGCCTGGAGAGATGATCGCTTTTTCTTCATTTACGCGGCGAATCATGGCAGCGAGTGTTTGTTCATTTGCGCTTTTGTTTGCAGACACGCGAAGAGCTGTAAAAATAAGGCGGTCAGTGTCATCAGTCTTTGGATTGTTGGCACATGTACGGGCGAGGCCGATCACTGCGCCAAGCAGTTCATTATGCAGTGGTGTATTTGTACAAGACATAATTTAATTAGATCCTTTCTGTGCGAATTATTTCACCCTGTGGGGAAATAGTGGTAATCGTGCATGGAATTTGTTTGCCAGAGGCAGCGATTGCGTTTGCTACAGCTTTAGACAGTCCGCCGCAGCACGGAACCATCATGCGCACCAGATGAATGCTTTTAATTTTATTTGATGTAAAAATTTCAGTCAGCTTTTCACTATAGTCACCGTCATCAAGTTTTGGACATCCAATTAAAGTGATTCGTCCTTTAATGAAATCCTCATGGAAACGGCTGTAAGAATAAGCTGTACAGTCAGCAGCAATTAAAAGATCGGCATCATTAAAATAAGGAGCATTTACAGGAACAAGCTTAATCTGAATAGGCCACTGGGACAGGGCAGATGAACCGACAGCATCCAGATCGCGTGAAGCAGAGCTCGGGCAGGCATGAGCCGGAGCCTGTTGTGTAAAAGATTGAGCGCGAGAACCAGGACAGCCGGTGTGAACTGGCGCATCAGTTAATTTCAGCCCAGAGATAATGGAGGAAGTGGCAGCAGCTGGTGTTTTCGCAGCTTTTTCTAGCTTAGCAGCTTCCACAGCAGCCGCATCATATGCTGGCGCCTCGCGTGTCACAAACGAAATCGCGTCCGCAGGACATGCTGGAAGACAGTCACCAAGACCATCACAGTAATCCTCCCTCATCAGCTTTGCTTTTCCATTAACCATCGCAATCGCACCCTCGTGGCAGGAATCTGCACAAAGGCCACAGCCAATGCATTTTTCTTCATCAATATGTATAATCTGTCTAATCATAAAAATTCTCCAATCCTAGGTTTTTTACACACTTACAGTTCACGGATAAAACAATATTTACGGCATAGCCCTAAGGTGAATGGATTTCACGAGCCGGACACTTGGAGCAGGTCTTTCAAAGTAATGTATGATAAGAAAGAACATAAAAGGAACCTGCGGAGTTTGGTCCGGCGACGAAACCATTGCACCGAAGGGCTTTCGTAACATAGTTTCGCGAACAGTAACACTACACATTTATAGTACCCAGAAAAAGGACTTTTTGCAATGGTATTTTTTGCACTTCTATGCTACAATGATCTAAGCAAAAACAGAAAGGTGGATGCGAAAATGGATTATCAGAAATGGGCGCAGGAGGTTGCGCAGAAAATCAAGATAAAGGAGCTTGAGGTTGCAAAACGAAACCGTGGAAAAATTCCATACACGGCAGAAAATGGTGCGTGGAATGATTGCTCTGGTGAAAAAATCGGCTGGTGGACAAATGGCTTCTGGGGCGGTATGATGTGGCAGCTCTACAAGGCAACTGGGGAGAAAATTTACCGTGAAAATGCAGAGGAGACTGAGGAAAAGCTGGATGCGGCGCTGAATAATTACTGGGTTATGGATCATGACAGCGGATTTCGCTGGCTGCCGACATCTGTTGCCAAGTATCGTCTGACTGGTGACAAAAAGTCCGAAAACAGAGCTCTGATGGCTGCGTCTAACCTGGCAGGACGCTTTAATCCAGCAGGAAACTTTATTGTTGCATGGAATGGAAATGTTGATCCGAGAAGAAATGGATGGGCAATAATCGACTGTACAATGAATCTTCCGCTTTTATATTGGGCGTATGATCAGACAGGAGATCCGAGATATTACCACATCGCAACAAAGCATGCAGATACTGCAATTAAGGCATTTATCCGCGAGGATGGCTCTGCGAGACATATTGTTGAGTTTGACCCGGTAACAGGTGACATTAACCGCTCCTACGGTGGTCAGGGCTATGCGAAGGGTTCTTCCTGGACAAGAGGTCAGAGCTGGGCGTTGTATGGCTTTACTTTAAGTTTTCTTCATACAAAGAAGGAGCGCTATCTGGATACTGCAGAGAAGGTAGCAGATTACTTTATTTCCTGCATTCCAGAGAGCGGCTTGATTCCGGTTGATTTTCGTCAGCCGTCTGACTGCAGCTGGGAGGATGATATCGCAGCAAGCGTGGCAGCGTGTGGTCTGATTGAGCTGTCTAAGGTGGCAAAAGAGTGGAAAAAGAAAACTTATCTGGATGCAGCAGTTCGCATGTTAAAGGCGCTTGACGAAAAGAGCTGCAGCTATGATATAAAGACAGACTATTTGCTGGAGCGCTGCACTGCAGCTTACGGTGATGAGAAACATAACTTCCCGATTGTATACGGTGATTATTATTATATAGAAGCAATTTGGAAGCTGACAGGAGAAGAATTGTTCATCTGGTAAAAATGGGAGGAAAATAATCATGGCATTTGTACCAAAAACATTGGATTACACAGTAAGCCCATATACGGGACTGACACGTCAGTCTTGGATTGAGGCAGGAACGTATCTATTAGAGGGCGTATTTCAAAACATTGCTCACTTTGAGGATCCAGTTGTTATGCCTCGAAAAGAGACAAAGGTAACTTACCCACACAGCGCTGACGCTGTATGGGAGTTTAAGGCAGAGTATTTTGAGGGACTTGCACGTTCCTTCTTTATCGCAGCACCGCTGATTCACGACAATCCAGACCTGAATCTGTGCGGTTATTCCATTCGCGATTATTACAAGTCACATGTACTTCGTGCATGTACAAAGGGCGATCCAGTCTCAGTAGGTCGCTATGAGGAGCTTCAGGAGATGGCTGGCGATTACAACAGAGCTTTTCAGCAGACAGTAGAGACATGTGCACTTGTCATTTGTCTGTGGGTTTGCAAGGAGGAGATCTGGGATACATACACAAAGGAAGAAAAGGATGTAATCGCTGAATTTTTAAGAGGTTATGCAGATGGAAATACAGTTCCGCAGAACTGGCGTCTGTTTAACATGCTCGATATGGCTTTTCTTGACATGGAAGGCTATGAGATTGATGAAGAAATCATGCTTGATCATGCACAGAGCATTCTTGCCTACTATGCAGGCGATGGATGGTACAGAGATGGTCATTCGTTTGACTACTATTCCTGTTGGGCATTTAATGTTTATGCACCAATATGGAATTTGTGGTATGGCTATGAGAAGCAGCCGTATATCGCAGCAAAGTTTGAGGAGCACTCCAATAAATTGATGGAAACATATGCGGATTTCTTTGACCGTGATGGCTTCACAAATATGTGGGGCAGAAGCAATATTTACCGTAACGCAGCAACAAGCGCTTTTGACGGCAACTTAATGCTTCATAACAGCACAGCCGATCCAGGTCTGGCAAGACGTATTTCTTCTGGCTCTTTGCTTCAGTTTATGACAAGAGATGACTTCTTATTTAAGGGTGTTCCAACGCTTGGATTTTATGGTCAGTTTACACCTCTTGTTCAGGGCTACTCATGTGCAGAATCTCCATTCTGGCTTGGCAAGGCATTTCTTTGTCTGCATTTGCCGGCAGATCATCCATTCTGGACAGCAACAGAAAATAATGGTACTTGGGAGACACTTGGAAGCAAGGGCACCAAGGTTACATCATTAAATGGACCGGCACTTTGCTTCTCAAATCATCAGGCAAATGGTGAGACTATTCTTCGTACTGGAAAAGTCGTAAAGAATAAAAAAGATGAGCATGGCATGTGGAATTATTCAAAGCTTTGCTTTAATACAAAGTATCCGTGGGAGGCAGCTGTTGCACCAGATATCGAAGCACAGCAGTATGTTCTTTATGATGGTGTTTCAGATGAAATTAAAAAGGGCAATGTAACATATTGGCATGGTCTTAAAAATGATGTGTTATATCGCCGTCAGTTCTTTAACTATGATTTAGAAAATGAGTGTCACTGGATTCAGGCAATGAATCTGGCAGATTTTACAGTGCCTTATGGTGTTATTCGTGCAGATAAGCTTCGTCTGTTTAGCTGTCCGATTCGCCTGACACTTGGCTCTTATGGCTTCCCGGACAATGGAACACAGATCATCGAAAAGACTGCAGATGGCGCAAAGGCAATAATCTTAAAGGGACATGATCACACCGGAAGAGAAAAGCAGATGGCAATGACAATTTATGATGGATGGGATGAGTTAGAGATTGTTAAGAGCACAGGAACAAATCCGGATTCAGAAAACTCTATCGTGATTTACGCAAAAACTGCAAGAGAAAAGAAATATGGCTATCAGCCGTATGTACTTATTTCACAGGTTATCACAAAGGAAAGTCTTGAGGATTTCACAGACAATGAGATTTTCCCAATTGAAAAAGTACATTATACAGATACTAAGAAGTGCGGAGGCTACGGCCCTGTAACCATTACACTAAAGGATGGAACAACACGCACTATTGATTTTGATGGAATTGAAGGACAGCTGATGAGGTAAATCACATTCGCCTCAACGCCATTTATGTAATGAGAGTCAGGCGGAGCATACTGACTGGCTCTCTAAAAGAGATAAGTGTATATAGAAAGAAGGCATAAAAATGCGTTTTTATACAGGAAAATTAGAAGGAAAACAGCAGCTTTTTGTAGGCTTTGAGAAAGATCCTTCTTTATATAATATAGAAGAATATGGTATGAAGTTTGCAGATATGACAGAGCTTGTTTGCACGATTACGGATGAGCAGAAGGCACAGCTGGAAAATGAAAGAGCAGGGAAACATGCGTATGCGTTCGATGAGATTAAAATTTTAGCGCCGATCGTGCGCCCGAGACAGGACGTTGTGTGCCTTGGAATTAACTATTCCGAGCATGCAAAGGAAGCAAGTGCATTTTCAAAAGAAGCATTCACAAAGGACAAGCCATACACTATTTATTTTTCAAAGCGTGTAAGTGAGGCAGCAGGAGATAAGGAGACGATTCCAAGCTATAAAGGCTTAGTGGACAGTTTGGACTACGAGGCAGAGCTTGGCGTTGTGCTTGGCAGGGATGCAAAGGGCGTAAGGGCAGAGGATGCAGAGAAATTCATCTTTGGCTATACGATCATTAATGATTTCAGTGCGCGCAATTTGCAGACACGTCATAAGCAGTGGTATCTTGGAAAGAGCCTTGACAAGCTGACTTCCATTGGCCCATGTATCGTTACAAAGGATGAGATCGGCAATGTTGCAGATCTTGGAATCAGAAGCTATGTAAACGGTGAGCTTCGCCAAAACAGTAACACAGGATTCATGATTCAGACAATCGGTGGTGCAGTTGAAGAATTGAGCGAGGGAATGACGCTTCTTGCAGGAACATTGATTGCGACAGGAACACCTGCTGGTGTGGGAATGGGCTTTAATCCACCGAAATTTTTAAAGACAGGAGATAAAGTGATCTGCGAGATAGACAAGATCGGACGTCTTGAAAATACAATTGGAGAATGAATTATTGACAGAAAAAGAAGACATAATTAGAAAGAAGATCTTATGAAAAACAACAAAAAATATGAAATAGATATGACAAATGGCACGATCATGGACAAGCTCATTACATTTTCGCTGCCACTTATGCTGTCAGGCATTTTACAGCTGATGTTTAATGCTGTGGATATTATCGTGGTGGGACAATTCAGCGGCAGCCGACCGTTAGCAGCAGTCGGCTCAACGAGTGCGCTGATAAATTTGTTTACTAACTTTTTTATCGGTATTTCACTTGGAACTAATGTGCTGGCTGCACGTTTTTTTGCTTCTGGCAAGATAAAGGAAATGTCTGATACAGTCCATACTTCAATTCTTTTTGCTGCAATAAGCGGTGTTGTGATGATGATTGTAGGACTTTTATTTTCGCGTTTTGCACTTGAACTGATGGAAACACCTGATGAGGTCATTGATATGGCTGCACTTTATTTGAAAATTTATTTTGTCGGTGTGCCATTTTTTATGCTTTATAATTACGGTGCAGCTGTGCTTCGAGCCGTCGGAGATACAAGACGTCCACTAGTCTTTTTAGTGATATCAGGTGCAGTCAATGCCATTTTAAATATGGTATTAGTTATTTTATTTCATCTTGACGTAGAGGGAGTTGCAATTGCAACAGTGATTTCCCAGATGATTTCCTGCGTTCTTGTACTTCGCTGCCTTTGCAAAACAGATGCGTGCTATCAGCTTCATTTTTCAAAGCTGTCAATAAATGGAAAATATTTACGGCAGATTTTTCAAGTTGGAGTGCCAGCAGGAATACAGAGTACTGTAATTAATTTCTCTAATGTACTGCTGCAGTCATCCGTCAACTCATTTGGCTCAATTGCGATGGCAGGCTATACGGCAGCCAACAATTTGCTTGGATTTTTATATACCTCAATCAATGCTGTTACACAGGCGTGCATGAGCTTTACCAGCCAGAATTATGGAGTTAAAAAGACAAAGCGAATGGACCGTGTCCTAGTTGACTGCATCATTTTGTCAATTCTCATAGCAACAGTCATGGGCGGTGCATTTTACGTTTTTGGACCGCAGATATTAAGTGTCTACAATAAAGAGCCGGATGTAATTAAAAGTGGAATGGAAATCCTTTCATTTACAACGCTGACATATTTTTTATGCGGAATAATGGATCTTTTTCCAGGCGCGATGCGTGGAATGGGGCGCTCAGGCGTGCCAATGATCCTATCAATCATCGGAACAGTCGGCACCAGAATCTTCTGGATTTATGTTGTATTTCCAAGAAACCGAGCACTTGACGTATTGTTTATTTCATATCCGGTATCATGGGGACTCACAATAGCAATGCAGGTATGCTGCTTTATAATCGTCAGAAGAAAAGTCCACAGAGAGATACAGTAACATTTGAAGTTACAGTTCATGGATAAGCCAATATTGCGGCAAAGCCCGAAGCATGAACTGTAAACATTTGACGCGGACTTTACACTATTTTTGCAATTCACGGGTTGAAAAACAGAAAGTGAGAGATTATAATAAGGAGTTGTGAAAGCAAACTAATTTTGCTTGTAAATTAGAAATAACGGAGGTGAAGTTTTATGGATGGTTGCGATAGTATAGGGCGAAGTAGAAACTGTAGTGTGAATGATTGCGATACAGCGAAAAGCCGCAGTATGCTGCAATTATCCAAAAACTGATCGTTTTGTATTGCTGTTTGCACTGCAGACACTTTGTCCTTTTTTATCACAATAAATTAATTGGATAAATAAGGAGGCAAAACAATGAAAACATTTAATGACAGCAAAAGCCAGCATCTTGAAGAGCTGGAAGCGCTCATCTCCAGTTCATTAAGTGAGAAAGAGCTGGAAGATCGCCTGTCAGATTATCATGACAATGATATTGCTGAGATTTTGGAAAAGCTGATGCCTCAGGAGAGACTGCGTTTGTATCGCATCCTTGGTGTAGACCGTACTGCTGAGATTTTTGCATATCTTGATGATGCAGGTCCGTACATGGAAGAGCTTTCACTAGAGAAGGCTGCAAATGTCGTATCTCACATGGACTCTGATGATGCCGTTGACGTTCTCGAGGATATGGACGAGTCGAGAAAGGCTGAGATCGTTAAACGTTTGGACCATGAGACATCAGAGGATGTCAAGCTGCTGTGGTCATATGACGATGATGAGATCGGAAGCTGCATGACCACAAATTATATCTGTATTCATAATGACTTAACTATTCGTCAGGCAATGAGAGAGCTGATTCGTCAGGCTGGCGAAAACGATAATATTTCTACCATTTATGTTGAGGATGAACAGGATAAATATTATGGTGCAATTGACCTTAAGGATTTGATTGTTGCAAGAGATACGGATACGCTTGAAAGCATTATCAGTCGTTCCTATCCGTATTTGCTAGATAACGAAAAGACAGATGACTGTGTCGATCGTATTAAGGAATATGCAGAAGATTCTCTGCCTGTTTTGACACAGGAAGGAAAAATCGCCGGTATCATCACATCTTCTGACGTAGTAGAGATGGTCGATGATGCAATGGGCGATGATTATGCAAAGCTCGGTGGTTTGACTGCAGAGGAAGATTTAAACGAAACAACAGTTGAGAGTATGAAAAAAAGACTTCCATGGCTTGTTGCATTATTATTTTTGGGAATGTTAGTTTCTTCTGTAGTCGGCATGTTTGAAGCAGTTGTAGCAGTTTTGCCAGTTGTCATTTGTTTCCAGTCAATGGTACTTGATATGGCAGGTAACGTCGGAACACAGTCACTTGCTGTTACTATCCGTGTACTTATGGATGAGAATTTAAAGGCAAAGCAAAAGCTTGGTCTAATCTTAAAGGAAGCAAGAATTGGTCTTGCAAATGGTTTTGTGCTTGGTGTGATGACACTTGCTGTACTTGGCATATACATTCATTTCTTTAAGGGGTATGATTGGGGACATGCATTTTTGATAGCGGCCTGCGTTGGCGGTGCGCTCATTACAGCCATGGTAATTTCCAGTATCGTAGGAACAGTTATTCCGATGTTCTTTCATAAAATTCACGTTGATCCGGCCGTTGCGTCAGGACCACTTATCACCACTGTCAATGACCTTGTTGCAGTTATAACGTATTATGGATTGTCACTTATCATTTTAATTGACATGTTTCATATTGCGGGGTAGAGCCACTAGGGACAGATATTGAGCCACCGTACCTGTGATATGCTACCCTCATATAGGACAATGAAATATAAAAGTCCTATATGGGGGTAT